>CAXTOC010000093.1:0-9326 GCA_964245725.1 uncultured Acetobacteraceae bacterium
GGAAGAAGGCGGCCGCGAACACCCCCACCACCGTCGTCGGCAGCACCGCCACCACGCCGAACAACAGCACCAGCCGGACGTGCAGGCGCGATCCCGCCAGGCCCCGCCTGCGCTCGCCGAGCACCTTGGCCAGGCGCATCACCAAGGCGGCCGCCAGCAGCGCCAGCACCAGCAGGTTCAGCCCGAACAGGACCATCTCGACCCGTGGCCGGTGCGCGAGCGTCATCCCGCCCGACAGCACCGAGAAGGTGGCGACACCCAGCGCCAGCGCGGTGGCCGCGAGCACCAGGGTGCCGATCTTGCCCAGCATCACCACGCGCAGCCGCCTCGGCTGCCCGGGCAGGCGCCAGGAGGAAGGCCACGGGAGGCGCCGCATCGTGTTCAGGACACCGAACTCCAGCTCAGCCGATACCGCGCACCACCGGGATCTCCAGGTCGCGGATCTTCTTGCGCAGCGTGTTGCGGTTCAGCCCCAGCATCGCCGCCGCCTTGATCTGGTTGCCCTTGGTCGAGGCGAGCGTCATCTGGATCAGCGGCCGCTCGACCTCGGCGATCACCCGGTCGTAAATGTCGCGCGTCGGCATGCCGTCCCGGCTCGCCGCCAGGAACTGGCGTATGTGGCGCTCCACCGCCTGCACCAGCGGTTCCTGCTCCACGGCAGCGCTGGCGGGCGGACCGTCCGCGCTGACCGCGGTCTCCGCGAGCTCGGCCGTGATCACCTCGGCGGTGATGGTCTCCTGCGGATACAGCGCGGCGAGGCGCCGCATCAGGTTCTCGAGCTCGCGTACGTTGCCGGGCCAGCGGTGCGCGGCCAGGCGCTGCATCGCCTCGTCGGAGAGCGTCTTCGAGGGCAGCCCGCTCTGCTGCACCTTCTCCAGGAAGTGGCGAGCCAGGATCGGGATGTCCTCGGAGCGCTCGCGCAGCGGCGGCAGCCGGATCGGCACCACGTTGAGCCGGTAGAACAGGTCCTCGCGGAACGATCCGGCGCGGATCGCCTGGCGCAGGTCGCGATGGGTGGCCGCGACGATGCGCACGTTCGCCTTGACCGGCGCGCGACCGCCCACGGTGGTGAACTCGCCCTCCTGCAGCACGCGCAGCAGCCGCGTCTGCGCCTCCGGCGGCATGTCGCCGATCTCGTCGAGGAACAACGTGCCGCCGCTGGCCTGCTCGAAGCGGCCCTGGTTGCGGTTGGTCGCACCGGTGAAGGCGCCGCGCTCGTGGCCGAACAGCTCGCTCTCGATCAGCTCGCGCGGGATCGCCGCCATGTTGATGGCGACGAACGGACCGCCACGCCTGCGCCCGTAATCGTGCAGCGCACGCGCCACCAGCTCCTTGCCGGTGCCGCTCTCGCCGTTGACCATCACCGTGAGGTCGGCGGTCGTCAGCCGGGCGATGATCCGGTAGATGTCCTGCATCGCCATCGAGCGGCCGATCAGCGGCAATCGCTCCTCGGCATCGTGCGGCGGCGACGGCGATGGCGGCAGCGGCGTCTCCAGCGCCCGTGCCACCACCGAAAGCAGCTCCTTGAGGTCGAACGGCTTGGGCAGGTACTCGAAGGCGCCGCGCTGCGTCGCCTTGACCGCGGTCATCAGCGTCGACTGCGCGCTCATCACCACGATGCGCAGCTCCGGACGCAGGCGCTTGATGCGCGGGATCAGGTCGAGGCCGTTCTCGTCGGGCATCACCACGTCGGTGATCACCAGGTCGCCCTCACCCTCCTCCACCCAGCGCCACAGGGTGGCGGCGTTGCCGGTGGTCCGGACCTGGTAGCCGGAGCGGCCGAGCGCCTGCGTCAGCACGGTCCGGATGGAACGGTCGTCATCGGCGACCAGCACGGTGGGCAGCGTCATGCACTCTCTCGATCAAGCCGGACCGCGTCGCGGTCCGATCCGGCGCTGTGTCGAACCGGCGCCTGCCGCGGAGTGCTCCGCCGCGGGCGCCGGCATCAATTCGGTTCCGCCTCGTCGATGAGCACGGGCAGGTGCAGCAGCACCTCGGTCCGCCCGGGCACGCTCTGCACTTCGATGACCCCGCCATGGTCGCCGACGATCTTCGCCGCCAGTGCAAGACCAAGGCCACTGCCGGTCGGCTTGGTGGTCAGGAACGGCTCGAACAGATGCGGCCGGATGTGGTCCGGGATCCCGGGCCCGGTGTCGCGAACCGTCACCATCAGCGGCAGGTGGACCCGCTGATCCGACCCCGGCACCGCCAGGCGCACGCTGTGGCGGTAGGCCGTGCACAGCGTGATCTCGCCGCTGCCGTCCTCGCCGCTGATCGCCTCGGCGGCGTTCTTCACCAGGTTGAGCAGCACCTGCACCAGCTGGTCCCGGTTGCCCAGCACCGGAGGCAGCGACGGATCGTAGCTCTCCACGATGCGCAGGTGCGCGGCGAAGCCGGTCTGCGCCAGCGTGCGCACGTGCTCCAGCACGCGATGGATGTTGACCGCGCCGCGCGCGATCCCCTTCTCGTTGAACATCTCCATGCGCTCGACCAGCGCGCGGATCCGGTCTGCTTCGTCGCGGATCAGCACCGCGAGCTCGCGGTCATCGCCGGCGACCGACCCTTCGAGCAGCTGTGCCGCGCCGCGTATGCCCGACAGTGGGTTCTTCACCTCGTGGGCCAGGATCGCCGCCATCCCGGAGACGCTGCGCGCGGCATTGCGGAAGGTGAGCTGACGGTCCAGCGCGCGCGCCGCCGACGCGTCGTGCAGGGTCAGCATCACCGAACCCGGCTCCTCGGCGAGACGGGTACCCTGCACCGTGATGCCCCGACGGTGCAGCCGCGGCCCGTCGAGCACCAGCTCGTGCTCGACCACGCTGGTGCCGTTCCGGCGCACCTGATCGACCAGCAGGAACAGCGGGTGATCGCCGGAGAGGAAGTCGACCATCGCGTGATGGCGCAGCTGCGACACCGAGGTGCCGAAGAAATGCTCGGCGGCGACGTTGGCGTAGCGGATCTGGTTGGACGGATCGAGCAGCACCACCGGCACCAGCAGGCTGTCGATCATCGAGGCGTGGTCGATCGATGCGGTGCCCGCCGCGGCGCCCGGCTGGGACGGCAGCGCTCCGGCGCGCAGGGTGCTGAGGTCGCGGCCGGGTTCCGCGACCGCATCCGGCGTCGGCTTGCTCTTGGCCCGTGACAGGGCTGCCCTCACGCGGCCGCGCTCATCGGAGGGTCGGCCGACGGCGGCTCGCGCGGCGCGATGCGGCCGAGCCCGAGCCCGACCTGCCGCGCGTAGAACTCCGAGATCATCGCCAACGCCGTGTCGGCGTCGTCGATCCGGTTGATCGCCGCGCGGAAGCCCGCGGAGTCGACCAGGCCGGCCGAGTACCAGGAGACATGCTTGCGGGCCAGCCGAAGGCCGGGCTGGCGCCCGAAATGCTCCAGCATCGAGCGGTAGTGCTCCAGCACGATCGCCCGCTCCGTCTGCAGGTCCGGATCGGGAATGCGCATGCCGCGGAGCAGTGCCGCGGCGATCTGTGCAGGCAGCCAGGGACGCCCGTAGCAGCCGCGGCCGATCATCACCCCGTCGGCGCCTGACTCCGAGAGCGCCCGTCGCGCGGCGGCGACGCTGGTGATGTCGCCGTTCACCACCACCGGCAGCGTCGTCGCCTGCTTCACCCGACGCACGAACGACCAGTCCGCCTGCCCGGTGTAGAATTGCTGACGGGTGCGCCCGTGCACGCTGACCATGCGTATGCCGCTCTGCTGCGCGATCCGCGCCAGCGCCGGCGCGTTCAGGCTCTGATGGTCCCAGCCCATGCGCATCTTCAGCGTCACCGGGACTGACACCGCGCGCGCCACCGCCTGCAGCAGGACGGCCGCCAGCCCCTCGTCGCGCATCAGCGCCGAGCCGGCCATCTGGCCGACCGCCACCTTCTTCACCGGGCAGCCGAAATTGATGTCGATCAGGTCGGCGCCGAGATCGACCGCGATGCGCGCCGCCTCGGCCATCGCCGCCGGCTCGCAGCCGGCGAGCTGCACCGCATTCGGACCGCCGTCGCGGGCGACCTCGGCCATGCGCAGCGTCGCCGCGTTCTCGCGTATCATCGCCCACGAGGCGATCATCTCCGAGACCACCAGCCCTGCTCCCAGCCTGCGCGCCAGCCTGCGGAACGGCAGGTCGGTGACGCCAGACATCGGCGCCACGATCACCGGCGTCTCCAGGCGCACGCCGCCGAGATCGATCGGCCCCAGCGCGCGGGACGTACCGCTGCGCGATCGTGAGGCATTCTCGTCCCCGGAGACGGAGATCGCGCCAATGTCACACGCGTGAGGTCGATTGCTCATGATTTGGGCAGAGTAGTGGAGCGCCTCGCCACGCGCAATCGAGAGCCGAGGGCGCGTGAGGGCTCGCCCAGCCGCGCTTGACGCCTCGCGCGGGGCGCAGCATTGCTGCGCCATGCGTATCGCAGCCCTCCTCCTCGCCGCCGGACCGGGTTCGGCGCCGGCAGCAGCCGTGCGTCGGGCGGCCGAGGCGCTGCTGGCGCATGTCGATGTGCTGCAGCCGGTGGGCGATGCCCTTCTGCTCGCGACGGCGCTCGACCACTCCGCCAAGCTGCGCCCGGCGATCGCGGGTGGCGACAGCCGTGCGCAGAACGTTCGTCGGGGGCTCGAGGCGCTGGACGCCCTGCCGCCGGAGGTGCGCCCCGACCTGGTACTGGTGCATGACGGCAGCCGGCCGTGCGTGTCGCCGCGCCTGGTCGGGTCGGTGATCGCCGCGCTGAGGACGCACGAGGGCGCGGTTTTCTGCCTGCCGGTCGGCGACAGCCTCAAGCGCGTGGCGGCCGGGCGGATCGCCGGCAGCGTCACCGGTCACGGCCTGTACCGGGCGCAGAGCCCGCAGGGTTTCGCCTTCCTGACCTTGCGTGACCTGTACCGCGCCCACGACGGCACCGAGGTCCACGACGATGCCGTGCTGCTCGAGCGTGCCGGCATCCCGGTCGCCCTGGTCGAGGAGGTGGAGGAGGTCGGGCTGCCGGAGGCGGAGCCGCCGGTGCGCGCGTCACGGCCGACGGCCCCGCTGCCGCGCACCGGCACCGGCTTCGACGTGCATGCCTTCGGCACCCCGAGGCCCCTGATGCTCTGCGGCGTCGAGGTCGCGCACGAGCGCGGCCTCGCCGGTCATTCCGATGCCGATGTCGGCCTGCATGCGCTGTGCGACGCGATCTACGGCGCGCTGGCCGAGGGCGACATCGGCCAGCACTTCCCGCCGAGCGAGGCGGACTGGAAGGATGCCGACAGCGCGAGGTTCCTGATCCATGCCGCAGAGCGCATCGCCGCGCGCGGCGGCATGCTGGTGAACGCCGATGTCACCCTGATCTGCGAGCGACCGAAGATCGGCCCGAACGCGGCCAGGATGCGCGAGCGCCTGGCGGCCCTGCTGCGCACCGAGGTGGCTCGGATCTCGGTCAAGGCGACGACCACGGAGCGGCTCGGCTTCACCGGGCGCGGCGAGGGCATCGCCTGCCAAGCCAGCGCCACCGTGCTGCTGCCCTGAACCGCACGCGCCGCGTGTGCGGCCAGCGGAGGCCGGCTCTCAGCGCCGACCGGTGGGCACGAACGAGCGGGCGGTGGCCGGAGCGCCCACCTCGAACGGCGTCACGTCGGACCAGAAGCGGGAGGTGAATTTCCTCGCATCGACCCGGTACGGCCGGTCCCAGGTGAAGCTCACGTCGGCGACCTCGCGCATGAAGCGCGACAGCAAGCCCAGCAGAGGCAGCAGCTTGAGCGGAACTACCCTGAGCCTGAGCGGGACGCCGAGCGCCTCGGCTCCCAGGCGCAGGATCTCCCGCGGGGTGCGGGTGGACGCGCAGGGCATGTTCCAGACCTGGCCATACGCGTCGTCGGGAGCGTCGAGCAGCGTGACCACGGCGCGGGCGACGTCGGGCACGTAGGCGAAGTCGTGCGGCGTATCGGGGGGCGCCAGAAGCAGCGCGGCCTTGCCGCGTGCGAGCGCGCCGAAGCCGGAGGCGCCGAGATGCGATATGGTGACGCCCGGGCCGTAGAAGTCGGGCGCCCGCAGGGCGGCGACGCGGACGCGTCCCGCCGTGGCCGCGGCCTGCCAGATCCGCGTCACCTCGGAACGGATCGCGGGCTTGGCGCCGCGCGTCGTCAGCGGCATGTCCTCGCGCTGAGGCTCGCGCTGAGGCCCGAGCATGTAGAGATCATCGACGAAGACGAGACGCGCGCCGGACCGCGCACAGGCCTCGACGACATTGGTCATCGCCGTCGGCCAGGCGGTGCGCCAGACGCGAGCGTCATAGGGAAAACCCGCAGCCAGGACGACCTGATCCGCTCCATCGACCGCGCGGAGCACGGCTTGCGCATCGAGCAGGTCGCAGGCCCGGAAGGCAGCCTGCTGCGGCAGCTCCGCGGGTCGGCTGCGTTGCGCCACGGTGACGCTGTGGCCGTCTGCCAGCAACGCGTGCGCGGTGGCGCGCCCCACCGCGCCGAAACCAAGAACGACGGTCAGTCCATGCATGAGCATTCTCCTCCGCACCAAGTTACCAAGCTTCGGTAGCATGTCGGAAATGCATGTTTATGATCATGAGAATGCATGAGGTGAATATAGCGGGTATCGATCTCAATCTGGTTCCGGCGCTGGAGGCGCTGCTGCGCCGGCGCAACGTGACCCGGGCGGCCGCCGAGGTCGGGTTGAGCCAGCCGGCGATGAGCCGCGCGCTGGCGCGGCTGCGTGACATGCAGGGGGATCCTCTGCTGGTGCGGACTCGCACCGGCTACGTGCTGACGCCGCGGGCGCAGGCGATCCAGCCGCAGCTGGCGCTGGCGGTAAGCCACCTCCGCCAGGTGTTCCGGCAGCAGAGCTTCGATCCCCTGATCGAGCAACGTACGGTGCGTGTGGCGGCCGCGGATATGCATGCCGTCCTCATCCTGCCGGATGTCGCGAGGCGCCTAGCGGTCGAGGCGCCGGGGGTGGAGCTGCGCGCGGAGCCCTACACGTCGGACATCCTGGACCGGTTGGAAAGCGGCGCGCTGGATCTCGCCTTCGCCCTGTCGAGCACGCCGCTGCCTCCCGGGGTGTACAGCGAAGCGGTCGGCGAAGATCGTCTGGCACTGGTGATGCGACGCGGCCATCCGGCGGCCGGGCACGCGTGGTCGATGGCCGAGTATGGGAAGTGGCAGCATGCCACGGTCAGCCTGTTCGGAGACGGCCGATCGGAGATCGATGCGCTCCTGGCGGCGAGCGCGGTGAGGCGACGGATCAGCCTCGTGACGCCCTACTTCATGGCAGCCCTGGCCGCGGTCGCCTCGACCGACCTGGTGACCACCGTGTCGGCCGCGCTGGCGCGTCGCTTCGCGCCCGGGTTGGATCTGCTGGTTCAAGCCCCGCCGTTCGGCGAGACCCGTCTGCAGTTGACGCTGGTGTGCTCGCACCCACGAGCCACTGACCCGTTCCTGGCCTGGTTCCGCACCGTCGTGCGCGACGCCGCGAAGGCCCGCCTGCAGACGTGACCCCGAAGCGGGGCCTGGGGCCTACGGCCCCAGCGGGTCGAGGGCAGAGCCCTGGAAAGCCTATTCCGGGAACCCGCCCTCGAAGGCGATCTCGGCGAGCTTCATCCGCCCGTTCGGCTGCTCGCGCGCCCGCATCGGCTCCGGCAGGATCGACGGGTCTCCCCGGCGCCCGATCGCGACCGCCGCCTCCACGCGATAACCTTGCGGCACGCGAAGCACCGCGAACGCCTGGTCGAAATCGAGCCCGACCATGCCGTGCGCGGCCCAGCCGGACCTCGCGGCCTGCAGCGACAGGCAGGCGAACGCCGATCCGGCATCGAAGGAGTGGGTGTGCGAAGGGACCTCCCGATCCTTGCCGGGGGGCAGCATGGTGGATTTCGACACCACGAACAGCAGCGCCGCCGCCTGTTTTGCCCAGCTCTGGTTGAACTCGACCAGCAGCCCGAGGAAGCGCTCCCAGTGCGGCGTGTCGCGGCGCGCGTACAGAAAGCGCCAGGGCTGGGAATTATACGAGGAGGGCGCCCAGCGCGCCGCCTCGATCAAGCTGAAAAGCTCCGCCTGGGGGATCGACTCGCCGGTGAAGGCACGCGGCGACCAGCGCTCCAGGAACAGCCGATCAATCGGGTAATCCGCCACCCGTTCGTTCATCCGAGGCCCCCTACTATTCCGGCCTCCAGTGTCGAACCGGAGCCGGGTTCAACGCAAGGCGCAGATCGCGACCACCAGCGGCACCACGCCGATCACCAGCCAAGAGCCCATCGCGCAGGTGGCGGCCCACCTGGCGAGCTTGCCGGCGAAGCGACCGCGGCGCGGCGACTGTTCAAAGGTATCGTCCAGCATCGGGAGATCCGTCCTGTTGCCGAGGCGACAGCTAGCAGCTCCTGCCGGAGATGGAAGTAACCAATGCTCTCGCCTCGCCGGCTAGCCGTCACGGTGCTGGTGGAATCCGCCCCCGGGCGGGATCAAATCGGCATCCGACCGCTCTATGCCTTCGACGCGGGCACCCGATGGCCCGGACAGGCACAGCTGACGCAGACGTGCCAGCTTCACCGCATCGCCCAGCAGCATCGCCTCCACCTGGCCGTCGGCGCGGTTGCGCACCCAGCCATCGAGTCCAAGTGCTGTCGCCTGCTTCACCATCCAGGCGCGGTAGCCCACGCCCTGCACGCTCCCGGCGATCAGCCAACGTTCGCAACGCTGCCGCGTCATCGGTCAGCTCCCCGGTGCGGCCGTCACCGCAGGATCCCCAGCCCGCGCAGGATGTCGATCGGCTTCGGCGGCTTGCGCTTGGTGGCCGCCGCATCCTGCAGCGGTGCCGCGTTGCCAGGAGCGGGTCCGGCGATCCCTTCGCGCGCCGTGCGCAGCGGTGCGTCGCAGTCGGCCGCGCCGGCCGGGCCGATGCGCAGCGTGTAGCGTCCCTGTGCTGCGGCGGGGTCGAGCGCCGGGTGCGGGTCACGCAGGTTGCCGGTGAGCCGCACCGGCAGCGAGATGCCGGCACCCCCGACCTGCGCCTCGGGCAGCAGATGCAGGTCCAGCGCCCCGTCCGCCAGGGCGACCCGCCCGTGACCATCCACCGACAGCCGCCCGGTGCGCAGGCTCAGCGTGTCGAGGGCGGCCTGGCCGCCATCGAGCTCGGCGTGCAACGCCAAGCAGCGCACGGCGGTCTCGCCGGACTGCGTCATCGAGGCGGCGATCTCGGTCGCACGACCGATCAGCCGCGACAGGGCGGCGTCGGAGGCGACGGCGTTGACCATCGACAGGCCGAGATGGCCTGACGCGGCGGCCGCCAGGGCCGATGCGTCGACACCGCCGCTGCGCACTTCGCCGACCAGTTCCACCGTGCCACGCAA
>CAXTOC010000094.1:0-3046 GCA_964245725.1 uncultured Acetobacteraceae bacterium
ATCGCGTGCTGGGCCCGGGCGCAGTATTCGTCCTCGATCGCCCGGGTCAGCGCGCCCAGGCCACCCGCGATCAGCAGCACCAGCCGCGCACGCGGCCAGTCGAAGGTCGGCTCCAGCTCGGCCCCGTCCTGCGCGCCCAGCCGCCCCGAGGAGCCGGCCCCGGCATAGGCGAGCCGCCCCGCTGGATCGCGCAGCAGACGGGCGGTCGCGGCCTGTGCTGCGTCGGCGATGGCGGGCAGGGCGGGCCGGATCGCCGCCAGCGCGTCGAGCTGGCTGCCGTACAGCGCCGCCACCTGCTCGCCGACCGGCCACGCGTCCAGCTCGGCGAAGCGCGGGCTCGCCTGCTCGGTCGCGATCACCGACGCATCCGGCATCGGCTCAGGCGGTCTCGCCGGTCCTGGCGCGCACGAGCGGCGGGACGAACAGCGGCGCGGTGTCCCAGGGGAACAGGATCCAGGTCTCCTGCGGCACCTCGACCACGAAGCTGTCCGCACTCGGCCGCCCGGCCGGCTTGGCGTAGAGGCAGGCGAAGTAGGCGCGCGGCAGCACCCCGCGCACCAGGGCGGCGGTGACGCCGGAATCCACCAGGTCGTCGATGATCAGGAAGCCCGTGCCGTCCTCGGCGGCGGTGGGGTGCTTGAGCAGCTGCGGCGGCGCCTGACGCTCCTCGTCGTAGCTGACCACGGAGATCGTCTCGATCAGCCGGCAGTCCAGCTCGCGGGCGATGATCGCGGCCGGGATCAGGCCGCCGCGGCTGATCGCGACGATGCCGCGCCACGGCCCGAGCGGCATCAGCGTCTCGGCGAGCCGGCGCGCGTCGCGATGCAGCTGATCCCAGGTGACGGTGGCGTAGCTGACCGCCATTCAGAACAGCCGGCCGCCGTCCGGCACCTTGTGGTCGGGCCGGATCAGCACGACCTCGCCGCAGGAATCCGGCATCCCCAGCGTCAGCACCTCGCTGACGAACGGGCCGATCTGGCGCGGCGGGAAGTTCACCACCGCGCAGACCTGCCGGCCGATCAGCTGGTCGGGCGTGTAGTGGCGGGTGACCTGCGCGGAGGACTGCTTGACCCCGACCTGCGGGCCGAAATCGATCCAGAGCCGGATCGCCGGCTTGCGCGCCTCCGGGAACGGCTTGGCGTCGGCCACCGTGCCGACGCGTATGTCGACATGCTGGAAATCGTCGATGCTGATGCTGCTCGGAGTCGGAGCGGATTGGGTGCCGGCCATGACATGTTCTGGCGGATTCGCGCCTTCTTGCCAAGCATGCGGCGCGCCGTTCGACCCTAGCTTCCGAAGCGCTGCCTGAACTCGGCCGGCGCGATGGACTGGGCGCGCTGGAAGGCGCGCCGCATCGTCTCCTCGGAGCCGAAGCCGCAGCGGGCGGCGATCCTCTTGATCGGCAGCCGCGTCTCGCCGAGAAGCTGGCGCGCGGCCTCGATGCGCAGCCGCTGGATGGCCTTCGCGGGTGTGGCGCCGGTCGCGGCGGCGTAACGACGCAGGAAGGTGCGCTCGCTCATCCCCATCCGTGCTGCCAGCTGCGCCACCGTGAGATCGTGTGCCAGATGTCCGCCGATCCAGTCATGCAGCCCGGCGAAGCGATCGTCGCTCGCCTGCAGCGACAGCGCCGCGCTGAACTGCGACTGCCCGCCGGGCCGCTTGAGGAACACGACGAGGTGGCGCGCGACCGCGAGCGCCACCCCGCGGCCGAGGTCCTGCTCGACCAGCGCCAGGGTGAGGTCGATCCCCGCGGTGACGCCGGCGGAGCTCCAGACCTGCCCGTCCTGGACGAAGATAGAATCGGACTCGACGCGGATCCGCGGATACAGCCGCGACAGGGCGTCGCAGTGCTCCCAGTGGGTGGCCGCGCGACGATCGTCGAGCAGACCCGCGGCTGCCAGCAGGAAGGCTCCGGTGCAGACCGAGGCGACGCGACGGGCACGCGCCGCGCGATCCAGCAGCCAGGCGACGAGCGCCGGATCGCTCGCGGCAGCCACCACCCCCTGTCCCCCGGCGATCATGAGCGTGTCGACCGCCTCGCCGTGCTCCGGCAGCGGCGCGGTCGCCAGGGTGAGCCCGGCCGAGGCGGTGACCGGCGCGCCTCCGGGCGCGACCACCCGCGGCCGGTAGGGAGCGCTGCGGCCGGACGCGGTCGCTTGGTCGTTGGCGGAGGCGAACACCTGAAGCGGGCCTGCCACGTCGAGCAGCTGGACGTCCGGAAAGGCGAGGATCTCCACGGCCCGGAGCGACGGCGCCGCCGGTGGCGGTAATGGTGGGGTATTCGTCATGCACGCCAAGTGATGCGCCTCCATCTGGGAGGTGTCCATCGCCGACCAGCGATCGGCATCACCCAGGGAGCATCATCATGGAAACCAGGATCTTCGAGAGGAAGGCGACCCCGCAGTGGCTGCTCGCCCTGTGGCGGGAGATCGACGACAAGAGCTTCGGCGACGGCTTCGACTGCTTCGCCGAGGACGCGGTGTGCAACCTCGGCGTGGCCGACTGGCACGGCCGCGAGGCGATACGCGACAACCTGCGCGCCTTCATCGACACCGGCTTCAGCGCGCTGCACGAGGTGCAGGAGTACTGGGACGGCGGGGCGCTCAAGGTGTTTCGCGGCACCGTCGCCATGACCCCGGACGATGGCGGTCCCGTGCTCCGTCCGACCATGACCCATTTCTTCTACATGGACGAGGCGGATCCCGCCAAGGTCAAGCACTGGTACGGTGCCGTGGGTCCGGTCGGCTTCGGAGCCTGAGCAGGATCCATCAGGTGCGGCTGCCGGGTCGCGTGATGCGTCCTGCGGCCGGACCTCTCGCGCCTGCCTCGTCGGCGGGGACGGCCGCTCTCCGTCGGTCTTGCCGCTGGCGCTCCACGGACGTCGCCAGTCGCCTAGGGCCGTCGGCTGGCGGGTCAACAGCCCCTCCAGGGCAGGATCGGTCGCCCCGAACTCGCCGCTGCGGCTCGCCTGGAAGAGCCCGAGCATGACGTCGACGACCGGCCGCGGCAGCCCGGCGCCGGCAAGCCGTGCTGCGCAGTCCAGGAC
>CAXTOC010000094.1:3056-9305 GCA_964245725.1 uncultured Acetobacteraceae bacterium
GTCCAGGACACCTTGGCGTCGGCGGGCGCGGTCATGCGTCCCGGCCGCCCTCGCCGCCGGGATCGCCTGGCGGTGCTGCGCGAGCCGGTCGCCGCCGGTTGCGGCCGTGCTGGACGACACGATCAGCACCTGTGTCGCCGCCTCGAGGGCGTCGGCGAGGCAGGCGGGATCATCAACGTCGCCGTGGCGCACCCGCACGCCGCGGACGGCCAGCTCGCTAGCCCTGCCCGGATCGCGCACGCTCGCACCGATCCGGTCCGGGGCAGGAGCGTGAGACGTTCCTCACGCTCGGACGACCAAGCTCGCCGGTGGCGCCGGTGACGATGATCATCGTGCAGTCTGCTTGACGAAAGATATGACGAGCCGAACCGTCCTCGCCTGCGGTCGGCGCACTGGAGCATCATCCGGTCGAACGAGGTCGTTGATCCGACAAAGATGCTCGTCAAGACAATCGGCGAGAGCACGCTCCCTGAGCCCATGCGATCGGATCATGCTCTAGCGGCGGCCGTCCTCCGCCGTGCCCAACCCTCGGGTCAGCAGGGCAAGGCGCTGAGCGAACGCGGTCGCGAAGTCGGCCTGATCGTCCAGCTTCCAGTTCGATGCCAGCATTCGGCACGCCATCAGCACGTCGGCACTCGTCAGGTCGCAACGCAGCAGACCGCGTGCCTGTGCGGCCGCCAGGGGAGCGGCCAACACGTGCGCCATGCGCGCCTGGTTCTTCGCCG
Source organism: uncultured Acetobacteraceae bacterium (assembly GCA_964245725.1). GTDB lineage: Bacteria > Pseudomonadota > Alphaproteobacteria > Acetobacterales > Acetobacteraceae > Lichenicoccus. The sequence continues at coordinate 3,782 of CAXTOC010000094.1, forward strand.
CGTCGTAATCGGCCATGTCGACCAGCTGGCTCAGGAACCTGTCGTAGACCATCATCAGTTCGGTCGCGTGACGGATGAAGGCCAGCGGATCGCCATCCTGCTCGGCCGTGATCAGCACCGTCAGATGCTCCAGATCGCGTTCCAGCACCGCCTCGTACATGGCCTGGCGATGCGCGAAGTTGCGGTAGAGCGTGCCCCTGGTCACCCCGGCACGTTCCGCGATCGTCTCCATCGGTACGTCGCTGCCTTCCGCCCGCATGATCTCGCTCGCGGCGGCGATCAGTCGGTCGCGATTCAGTTCGGCATCCTTGCGCATTCATGCTCGTCCTGATGCATCCATCGCATGGCCGCGCCTGTCCGACGCGGCGCACGCGATGCTCGAAGCCCGCGGCGGTCGGCGCGGCGGGACAGAAGCGGCCCTCGCAGACGAAGATCGACTGGTTCACCCGGGCGTGGCCGGGATCGCCGCTCTCGATCTCCCAGCAGGTGCGGATGCGCTGGTCCGAGAAGCCGGTAGGCTCTCCCGACGCGATCGCCTGCCGAAGCCTGTCACTCGCTTCGGCCGGACCACGGTAGCGGGCGCGTGGCACGGCGCCATCATCGGTCAGGATCTGGATACGGGCGTCCATGCGGAGAAGTCCGTCCGCGCCGGCGAGCATCCAGTCGCCGCCGGAGCCGAGCCTCCGGCTCGACAGGCGCCCGCCCTCGAGCAGCCCGTCGACCGGCTCGTGATGGTGACGTGTGCCGTCAGGCCCTTCTCCGACCTCGTGCGGAGGCGAGCAAGGCTGCGTCGCCTGGGTGGGTTCCCGAGCCGACGCGGGTTCGTCGGCCGAGCACGACGCGTCGGGTTCCTCCCGACAGGCGAGCGGGGAGGGGGCCGATCACGCCGCCTCCTCGCGGTCGAAGCCCAGATCGATGCCGTAGGCCTGCTTGCCGATCTGCAGGCACGCGCGGATCTCATGGCTCGTGCGGGTCTGCATCCGGTGCTCGAAGCCCGCGACGGCGGCGGTCAGGTCGTGGTCGGGGTCGTCGGTCAGCGCGTGGGCGAGTTCGAGCGCGTCGAGCAGAGCGAGGTTCACCCCCTTGCCGGTGAACGGCGGCATGACGTGCGACGCGTCGCCCAGCATCGTCAGGCCTGGCCGGGTCTTCCAGCGATGGTCGGGCGGCATCACCGAGGTCGGCCAGAGCTGGAACCGGTCCTGGACCTGCGTCAGCATGGCGAGAACATCGGGCGACCAGTCGCGATACGCGTCGCGCACCGCGGCCATCACCGCGCCGGCGTCGTCGAGATCGAAGCCGCCACGCTGCGCCGAAGCCCGCGGCCAACCCTGCGGCACCGTCATGGAGTAGTAGATCACGATGAGGTCGTGCGCGCAGCGCTGGACGAAGATGGTCTTGTCGCCGCCGGCGAACATCGCCGATCCCTCGCCGAGCGCCTCGGAGATCCTCGATCCGCGCCACAGCTCACGCCGGATGTTGGCGGCGACCATGGTGATGCCGGTGTAGATGGGCTGGACGTCCGTCAGCCGCTGTCTGATCTTCGACCCGATCCCGTCCGCGCCGATGACCAGATCGGCGGTCACGGGTTCCTCGCCCGTGATCTCCAGCCGCCAGCGGCCGTCCGCCGCTCGCTCCACGCGTTCCACCTCGTGAGACCAGGCGACCATGCCGGGCGGCAAGGCGTCGAGCAGCATCGCGCGCAGGTCGCCGCGGTCGATCTCCGGTCCCGCATTCTCGTGCGTTTCCCCGCCCATCCCCGGCAGAGCGACACCATCGGAGCCGATCATCCGGAACGCCTTGGCGTCCTCCCGCGAGCGTCGCCGGAACTCCGCTCCTAGGCCGGCCGCGTCGATGGCGAGCTGGCCGGAGTCCGGCCTCAGATCGAGGCTGCCGCCCTGCGGTCGCGCCGTAGGCGATGCGTCGCGCTCCAGCACGCGGACGCAACACCCCTTGCGGTGGAGCAGTCGCGCCAGGGTGGTCCCGGCGGGCCCCGCGCCGACGATGACGACCGAGCCGCCCTCCAGCAGTTTCTTGCACGTCGCCATGGCGCATCCTCCCCGGCCGCTCGCCGCTCGCCTGGGGCAGGCCACCTGCGCGGACCCGAGCGATCCGTGCATGTTTGTACGTTTAAACGGACAGTGATGTAAAGGTTCTTCCGGGGCGCGGTCGCAAGTAGGGCGAACAAGCCGGATGGTGGGCGGCAGATGGCCGCCGTCGCCGAGATCAGCAGGTGTCACGAAGGAGATCGCCGCGTCAGCCTGCGGACGGCGTGTCCGGGGGGCGTGGCTCCCGGAGTAGGACTCGAACCTACGACCGAGCGGTTAACAGCCGCTTGCTCTACCAGCTGAGCTATCCGGGATCGGCGCGCGACCCTATAGCGACGCCGCGGGGGGACGTAAAGCCCCGCGCCGCGTTGCCTCAGGGGCGGCTCGGCGGCGAAGGCACGCGCGGTTCGGATGCCGGAAGCAGGCGCGCGAGGCGGTCTCGGGAGAAGCTCATGGACCCGCGTGACGAGCGCATCGCGAGGCGCCGGCTGATCGGCGCCGGCCTCGGCGCCGCGACGGCGATCGCCGGCGGCCTGGTGCTACGCAACCAGATCCGCCATCCGCACAAGCGCAAGCGGACCCTCGCCGACGTCAGGCCGCGGCGGCTGCTGCTCGCGGCACCGAACCCGTCCGGCGACCCGGTGCTGCTGACCGCGGCCGACCAGGGCATGTTCGACCGCTACCGTCTCGACATCCGTCTCGCGCCGGGGATCGGCAACAGCCGGGACGCGCTCGATCAGGTGCAGTCCGGACGCGCCGACGCCGCCGTCGCCGCGGCATTGGGCTGGCTGCCGCGGCTGCAGACCGGGCTGGATGCTCGCCTGGTCTGCGGCCTGCAGGCCGGCAGCGCGCGACTGCTCGTCGCACGCCGCTCGGCCTTGCGCCGGATCGAGGACCTGCATCGCCGCGTCATCGGCATCGCCGATCCGGACGGTCCCGATCGGCTGTTCTTCTCGATCATGATGCGCCGCAAGGGGATGGACCCGAACCGCGACGTCGAGTGGCGGTCGCTTCCGGCCGCCTTTCTCGGTCTCGCCCTGGCCGAGGGACAGGTGCAGGCGATCGTTGGCCACGACCCCTCGATCTGGAAGCTTCGCGAGACGCTGCATCTGGGCGAACTCGCCAGCAGCATGTCCGGCAGCTACGGCGTGCGCGTCAGCCGCGTGCTCGGGGTGCGGACGGCGCTGCTGCGCGATGACCCGCAGGCCGCGGTCGCCCTGACCCTGGCCATGCAGGAGGCGGCGCGCTGGGCGGCCGTGCATCCGCGGCAGGTCGGCGTGCTGCTGGCGGCGCACGACCCCGACCTGACGCTGGATCAGGCCGACCGGATGCTGAAGAGCGAGGGGCGCGACGTGCATCCGGTCGGACACGATCTACGAAATCAGATCGCACAATATGTGGACGAGCTGCAGCTCCTGGGACTGGCGACGCAGGACGTTGATTCCACGGCATTCGCCAAGCGCGTGACCGCCGACGTGCTGAAGGGCTGAACGCCAAGCGGGACGTTCCGCCGACAGAGGAGGACGAGACTGCGGCGCAGATGCCACAGAAACACATTGCTGCCTTGTTGGTCAGGTTAAAACCCTGACGCCCACGTATGCCTTCCCTATATTCGGCATCGCACAAGGATCGCGACCTCCAAGATGGACTTGCCCGTTTCCCTGGATGCCGTACCCGCATCGCCGCTGACGGACCAGGACCGGACCGAGATCCTGCAGGTCCTTCGACGTTTGGAGCTGGGCGGCGCGACCGGCCGAGAGCTGCTGCACCATGCCGTCACCGGCCCGTTGCGGGGACGCGTGGCGGTGGTCTCCTCCTTCGGTGCGGAATCCGCCCTGCTGCTCTGCGTGGTGGCTGAGATCGATCCCACGATCCCGGTCGTGTTCCTGGAGACCGGCAAGCATTTCCTGCAGACGCTCACCTATCGCCGGCAGCTCGCGGCGCATCTCGGTCTGACCGACGTGCGCGACATCACGCCGCCGAGCGCTGCGGTCGCCGCGCAGGACCCCGACGGCGAGCTTTGGTTCTACGACCAGGATGCCTGCTGCCGCCTGCGCAAGGTGGGACCCCTCGAGCGCGCTCTCGCGCCGTTCGACGGCTGGATCAGCGGACGCAAGCGCTTCCAGGCAGCGACGCGGGCGGCGCTGCCGCTGGTCGAGCGGCAGGGCCGACGGCTGAAGCTCAACCCGCTGGCGGACTGGAGCACCGAGCAGGTCAGCCATGAGCTGGCGCGGCGCGACCTGCCGCGTCACCCGCTGGTGGAGCAGGGCTACCCCTCGATCGGCTGCGCGGTGTGCACGCGCTCGGTGGGTCCGGGCGAAGACAACCGCGCCGGACGCTGGTCCGGATCACGCAAGGTCGAGTGCGGCATCCACGTGCCCGCGACGTAGGATCCGCCAGGCGCGCGGCGGCAGATAGCTTTGGCGTCTCCTCGAGTGTCGAAGACATCTCCGGGATCAGGCAAGGTCAGCCCGCTCGACGCGGGTGTGGCATCCAGACGAGACAAGGCGTCGAACTCGGGGCTCGTGCGGGAGAGTTCGTCGACCAGGTTGGTGCTTTCCGTCGTGGCGCCCGCCCGGGCGACAGCCGCCCGGAACGCGCCGACGATGAAGCGTGCGAAGCCGGGCCAGTCTCCTTGCGCGGCGCGCACGCGCGAAGCGGCGAACGTTGCGTCGCAGGCTGTTGCGCCGGTCGGGGAGTAGCTGGGCGTAGTCGGTCGGCAGCGCCGCCGCGGCGCGGTTCCAGGCGACGACGTCCCAAGTGGCGATCCCGACGATGGCGGGGCTCACCTTCGATGCGTCGAGCACGCGCTGAAGACGCGGGGTCACGCCGTCCGAGGGCTTGTAGCGGACGTCGGGCGGTCGCCCGGGACCGAGCACGCCCCGATGCGCGCGCTCGGGGTTCGTCAGCATCAGTCCGGTGGCGATGCGGTCGAGGACGTCGGCGGACGGCGCGCCGCCGCGCCCTGCTCCAGCCAGGCTACCGGGTCGGCCTGATGTTGGCGCGCTGGGCGACCTCCTCGCGCCGCAGGCCCGGGGTGCCACGACGACCGCCGGAAAAGCCGAAGGCGACGGGATCGAGGCGGGTGCGGCGGTCGCGACGGTGAACCCAGCGCGTCCGCGGTGCCTGCGGCCACGGCGATCCTGGCGATCGGCGCCGTCCTGGCCGGCTCGGACCGGCCGCTGACCATCGCCTCGCGTGCGGGCGCGGGCGGTCCCGCACCCGGTGCGCTCGCGGTCGAGACCGTGCTCGACCGCGACCCGCCCGATCCGCGCCGGCTCTCCGAGCTGACCGCCGAGGACGTGGCGCGGCGCGGCGTGTCCGTCGCGGTGGTGCGCCTGCCCAAGGCGCACGATACGCAAAGCAGGGGCTGATCTTACCGGCGATCGAGATCGCTTGCCAGAAGGGGTGTCGGCCCATGTCGGCGACGGCGCCGACCGCTGGCCGGCGGCGCACGTGACCGACGCGCGGCTCTACCG
>CAXTOC010000095.1:0-8631 GCA_964245725.1 uncultured Acetobacteraceae bacterium
GTGCGGCGCGGCCGCAGCGCTTCCGCCTCGACGGCTGAGCGGCCCGCGCCGCACCGCGCACCCTTGCCTTGGCCGCGGAAGCGGTCACCATGGCCGGAAAGCCTGGGGAAACCTCCATGTCCGCGCTGTTGCTGGTGGTGATGGCGATCGTCGCGGTCGTGCTGCTGATCGTGCTGATCGCCAGGCTGCGACTCAACCCGTTCGTCACCATCATCGTGGTGTCGCTGCTGCTGGGGCTCGCCGCCGGGATGCCGGCCGCGAGCGTGGTCGCCTCGTTCGAGAACGGGGCGGGGCACGCGCTGGGGCATATCGCCATCATCATCGCGCTGGGCACCATGCTCGGAAAGATGCTGGCGGAATCCGGCGGCGCCGAGCGGGTCGCGGGCACGCTGATTGCCTGGTTCGGCGTGCGACGCATCCACTGGGCGATGATGCTGATCGGCCTGATCATCGGCCTGCCGGTGTTCTTCGAGGTCGGCTTCGTGCTGCTGATCCCGATCGCCTTCAACGTCGCGACAAAGACCGGCCAGCCGCTGCTGCTGGTGGCGATGCCGCTGATCGCCGGCCTGTCGGTCGCGCACGGGATGCTGCCGCCGCATCCGGCGACCATGCTGGCGGTGCAGGCCTATCACGCCGACGTCGGACGCACGATCCTGTACGGCCTGCTGGTCGGGGTGCCGGCGGCGGTGCTCTCGGGACCGCTTTACGGGCGCTTCATCGGCGCCCGCACCGTGCTGCCGGACGAGAACCCGATGGCGGCGCAGTTCGTGGGCACGGACGCCGACGTCCCGGATCGCGCCCTGCCCGGGTTCGGCGTCACCATGCTCACCATCCTGCTGCCGGTGCTGCTGATGCTGCTCGGCAGCTGGGCCGGCCTGCTGTCGCCGCCTGGCCGCGTCGTCAACCGCGTGCTCGGCTTCCTCGGCAACACCGACATCGCGCTGCTGCTGGCGGCGATGCTGAGCTTCGTGACGCTCGGCACCATGCGCGGGTTCTCGCGCGACGACATCCTGCGTTTCTCCAACGACAGCCTCGCGCCGACCGCGGTGATCATGCTGCTGATCGGCGCCGGCGGCGGCTTCGGGCGCATCCTGATCGACAGCGGCATCTCCAAGGCGATCGTGAGCTTCACCGTGGGCGCGCACATCCCGCTGCTGCTGCTGGCCTGGCTGCTGGCGGCCGTGGTCCGGCTCGCGGTCGGCTCGTCGACGGTGGCGCTGACCACCTCGGCCGGGATCGTGGCGCCGATCATCGCCCACACGCCGGGCGCCTCGCCGGAACTGCTGGTGCTGGCGACCGGCGCCGGCTCGCTGATCTTCAGCCACGTCAACGACGCCGGCTTCTGGCAGGTCAAGCAGTACCTCAACATGAGCGTGGGCCAGACGCTGCGCAGCTGGTCGGTGGTGGAGACCATCATCTCGATGACCGGGCTGGCGCTGACGCTGCTGCTGTCCGCGGCGGGGATCTAGCCGCCGCCGCGCTTGACGCCGCTGCCTCGCGGACGCATGACGAGACCATGACCGGGGTGTCCGCACAGGCGGGCTGAGATCACACCCGTCGAACCTGATCTGGGTCATTCCAGCGAAGGGAGGCATGCTCATGGCCAAGGGTCCGCCCGTCCGTGCGGGTGCCGCGCTGCTCGCGGCGAGCCTGTGCCGCGCGCCGGCGCTGGCCCAGACCAGCGCCCCGGCCACCGCGCCGGCCGAGCAGATCGTGGTCACCGGAAGCGGCTTCGACAGCGCCGACGGGGTGCACGGCAACGAGCCCGGGGGCGGGCTGATCTCGCAGCGTCCGGAGGCGCAGTCGGTGAGCGCGGTGTCGCGCGACTTCATCCAGAAGCAGGCGCCGACCGCGAACGCGTTCCAGCTGGTCTCGCTGCTGCCCGGCGCCAACGCCGCGACCGCCGACCCGCTCGGCCTCTCCACCCAGGTGGAGCTCAGCGTGCGCGGGCTGGGGCAGGACGAGATCGGCACCCTGCTCGAGGGCATGCCGCTGAACGACGCCGCCTACTACGATTCCTACCCGTCGCAGTTCGCCGACAGCGAGAACATCGACGAGATCTCGCTGACGCAGGGCTCGGCGGATCTCGACGCGCCGGTGCTCAACGCCGCCGGCGGCCTGCTGAGCCTGACGCTGCGCGACCCGTCTCGCACGCCGGGCGGCTTCGTCGACGCGTCGTACGGCTCCTACCACGCCAACCGGGAGTTCGTCCGGCTCGAGAGCGGCGTGCTGGGCGCGAGCGGCCTGCGCGCCACCCTCTCGTACTCGCACGCCGCCGCCGACAACGCGCGCGGCTCCGGCCGCGACAAGCGGCAGCATGTGGACTTCAAGCTGGTGCGCGACTGGGGCGAGGACGATCACGTCTCGCTGCTGCTCACCTGGCACGATGCCGTCACCACCTCCTACCCGGAGCCGGACCTGGCCGACTGGCACGCGTACGGGCGCTCGAACAACTACGACGGCACCTTCAGTCCGGGTGACGTCAACTACTGGCGGCTGTACCAGGACCCGTACCGGCTCGTGTACGCGACGATGCCGTCGCACTTCGCCCTGGCACCGCGCCTGCACCTCGACGTCACGCCGTACGCGCAGTACGGCTACGGCAACTCGCCGGGCGGCACGCTGCTCTCTGCGAGCGGGCTGTACCAGGGCACCGAGCCGGTGCCCGGCACGCTGGCACTTCCCGACGCCGTCGACGGCGCGAGCGCGGTGCTCGCCGACTACACCGGGCAGACCTGGCGCAGCGGCGTGGTGCCGGAGCTGCACTGGGAGCTGGGGCGGCAGCAGCTCACGCTGGGTGCCTGGTACGAGTACGTCGACGAGCACGACACGCAGCCCTTCAGCGCGCTGAGTGCGGACGGCACGCCGTCCGACATCTGGGCGGAGGGCCCGGGCAGCACGATCCGGCTCGCCGACGGACACCAGCTGCTCGCCTCGGACACGCACATGATCGCGCAGACCGAGGCGATCTTCGTCAGCGACCGCGTGGCACTCGCCGGCGACCGCCTGACCCTGGAGCTCGGCTTCAAGCAGGCGATGCTCTCCCGGCAGGGCTGGGACGGCCTGCCGGGGGCGACCTACCGCAGCGGGCTGAACATCAGCGAGCCGCTGCCGCGCGTGCTGCTGCGCTGGCGCCTCGACGGATCGAGCGAGCTTTTCGCCAACGCCACCACCAGCTTTCGCGCGCCCGCGCAGAGCGCGCTGTTCGCGACCTACGACCCGTCCTCGGGCCAGATCGCCAGCGCCGCCGCGACGGACCTGCGCCCGGAATACTCGATCGCCGAGGAGTTCGGCTACCGCTACGCCGGCAGCCGCCTGATCGGCAGCGTGACCGGTTTCAACTACAACTTCACCGACCGCCAGATCACCACCGTGCTCGACCTCAACGGCGCGCTGATCGGCGGCACGGTCAACGCCGGCGGCCAGACCTCGCGCGGCGTCGATGCCGAGCTCGGGCTGCGGCCCTGGCATCACCTCAGCCCGTACCTGTCCGGCGAGTACCTGTACGCGACCATCGACGACGACATCGCCTCGGGCGGCGACCTGCTGCCGACCGCGGGCAAGATCGCGGTGCGCAGCCCGCGATGGCAGGGCGCGGTCGGGCTGACCTACGACGACGGCGCCCTGTTCGGCGTGGTGACGGTCAAGTACGTCGGCCCGCAATATGCGAGCTTCACCGACGACGAGCGCATCTCCGACCATACCGAGGCAGACATGAGCCTCGGCGTGCGCCTGCCGACGCTGGGGCGGGCGAAGCATCCCGAGCTGCGCCTCAACCTGATCAACCTGACCGACAGCGCCTTCCTGTCCGGTGTCGCCAACCCGACCAGCAACGCGCGCGACACGGTCGGGCGCTACGGCACCGTGATCGCGGGCTCCTCGCCCACCTACTTGGTCGGCGGCGGCTTCGCGGCGCTGTTCACCGCCAGCGCGGGCTTCTGAGCATGATCGCGCGCATCCTCCTGGTGGCGGCACTGCTCTGCGCCGGCCCGCCAGGCCGTGCGGCGGCGGCGGACCGGCTGACCGTGGTGCTGGACTGGTTCGTCAACGCCGACCACGAGGCGCTCTTCGCGGCGGAATACTGCGGCGACTACGCCCGGCACGGCCTCGCGGTATCGTTCATCCCGCCCGCCGACACCTCCTCGCCGGCGCGCCTGGTGGCGGCGGGGCAGGCCGACCTGGCGGTGGGCTACCAGAGCGACCTGCCTTTCCTGGCGCAGCAGCATCTGCCGGTGACGCGCATCGGCACGCTGATGGACCAGCCGCTGGGCGTGCTGATCACCCTGCCCGGCTCAGGGATACGCGGCCTCGCCGACCTCGCCGGGCGCCGCGTCGGCATCTCGGTGGGCGCCGGGGAGGAGGCCGTGCTCGACGGCATGCTGGCCTCCGTCCGGCTGAAGCCCGACGCGGTCACCCGAGTGCAGGTCAATTTCCAGATCGAGCAGGCGCTGATGACGCGCAGCGTCGATGCGGTGATGGGAGGGATGCGCAACTACGAGCTGATCGACCTGCAGCAGAAGGGGCTGCGGCCGCTCGCGTTCACGCCCGAGCAGGCCGGGGTGCCGCGCTACGACGAGCTGATCCTGCTGGCGCCCACGGCGCACGCGGGTGACGCCCGCCTCCAGCGCTTCCTGGCCGCGCTGCGCGAGGGCACCACCTGCCTGCTGCACGACCCGGACGCGGTCTGGCGCAGCTTCGCGGCCGCCCATCCCGAGCTCGACAACGCGCTGAACCGGGCGGCCTGGCGCGCGACGCTGCCGGCGCTCGACCGCGATCCGGCGCATCTGGACCGTGCCCGCTACGAGGCGTTCCAGCGCTTCCTGGTGGCGCAGGGCGCGCTGCCGCATCCGGTGCCGGTCTCGGCCTATGCGCGATGAGGCGCGCGCGATCGGACGGGGCGCGGCAACCTCGTCATGGCGCTCCCGTTATGAGAACGTGATCAGCCAAAAGGGGGGCGTGATGCGCGGTCCGATGATGACGATGACGCTGGCGTCCTTGCTGGCGCTGGCCGCCTGCGGCCAGGTGACCGGCCCCACCAAGGCCGAGATCAAGCAGGTGATCCAGACCCGCATGCAGCAGGCCAACGACAAGACCTCGGCGAGCACGCTCGGCATCTTCGACGGGCCCTACGACGTCAAGGATTTCGACGTCATCAACGCCGACTGCTCGGCCAAGGACAACGGCGTCTACAGCTGCGCGGTGACGTCGATCAACCGCAACCAGACCAAGACCGGCCAGCTCTCCTTCAAGAAGGTGAACGGGGAGTGGACCCTGGTCGAGTGACGCGCGGGCCTCAGCGGCGGAACGTCACCACCAGCACGTCGCGCCAGGCGGGACGATCCGGCAGCAGCGGCTGGATCGCGGTGACGCCGTGATACACGCGGCCGTCATCGACCAGGGCCGCGTCGAGCGGATCCGACAGGGTGAAGCTGCCGAGCAGGCGCCTCTGCAGGTCGTGTATGCTGGTCTCGCCGCTCTCGACGTTCTCGCGCGCCACCAGCAGCACCAGCACCCAGTCGACCCCGTCCCGGTGCAGGCCCTCCGGCGTCGGCCTGCCGATCCCTCCGGCCTCGGCCTCGATGCGGAACTGGTGCAGCTCCACGTGCCACGCCGACGGCCGGGCCGCCGGCGGCGTCAGGGATGTGAAGCAGACGTCGCAGGCGGCGAGGATCGCGCGCAGCACCGGGTCGCGGCCGATCGCGTCGCTGACCGGCCTGAACCAGCGCTCGACACCGCCGTTGAGCACGTTGTAGTCGCGGCTCTGATAGTGCGGCTGATGCGGCTTGCGCTGGATGCGCCCGGCCTCGATCGAGAAGGTGGCGTGACGGCGGCGGCGGTAGCGGCCGCCGTCGGCCATGTAGCGGTCCAGGCCGAGATCGTTCCAGCTCGACGCGAAGCGCTGCCACGCCGCCTGCGCCTCGGGAAAGCCGTGCCGGCGCAGCAGGCCGCGCACCGAGGCCGCGCGCAGCAGCGCGAAGCCGTCCACCCGCAGCCTAGGCCCAGGATCGTCGTCAGGATCCATGCACCGCCTCGGCGTCCGGCTGGATGGCGCTCGACGCCGCGGGCAGGCTGAACGGGCGCGCCGGCAGGCTGACATGCTCGCTGTGCAGGACGTTGCGCAGGCGACGGTAGAACTCGCGCTGCACCGGCCAGCGACCGTCCACCGTGCACTTGATCGTTCCGGAGATTGCTACCGCATACTCGCCGATGCTGTCCACGCCGTTGAGCGCGAAGTCGTCGACCATGAAGCGCGCGAACGCCTCGTCCTGCCGCAGCGTCTCGCCGATCGAGCGCAGCAGCGCGCAGACGCGGTCGGTATCTTCCTCCACCGAGACGCTGATGGCGATGGCGGCGACGGCGAAGTCGCGCGACAGGTTGATCACCGTCGTCACCGACGAGAACGGGATGATCTGCACCGACCCGTCGCCGCCGCGCAGGCGCAGGGTGCGGATCGAGATGTGCTCGACGGTGCCGGTCACCCCGGCCGCGGTCACGGTGTCGCCGACCTGCATCGCGTTCTCCACCAGCAGGAAAATGCCGGTGATGAAGTCCTGCACCAGCTTCTGCGACCCGAAGCCGATGGCGACGCCGAGGATGCCGGCGCCGGCCAGCAGCGGGGCCACGTTGACGCCGACTTCGCTCAGCACGGTGAGGCTGACGATGGTGGCGAGCACGATGAACAGCACCGTGCGCAGGATCGGCAGCAGCGTCTGCAGCCGCATCGCCCGGGTCGCCTGTGCGGCGCGGTCGAAGCGCGAGATCTGGCGGTCGAGTGCCGCATTGACGCCCTCCCAGATCGCGACGCCCACGACCAGCGCCAAGGCGATCGAGATCAGCGCCGAGACCAGCCGCGTCCCCAGCGCGCCGCCGGTGAACCAGGCGATCATCTGCACGCCCCAGGCCTGCAGCAGCACGACCCCGCCGATCACCAGCACGGTGCCGTTCGCGATCCGGCGCAGCAGCGGGTAGTAGCGGTTGGCGCGTCGCTCGAGGCCGGGAAAGCGATGCTCGAGCTCGGGATGGATGCGGAACAGCCGGTCCAGCAGGCCGAGCAGGGCCGCCGAGGCGAGGCGGCAGGCGAACACCACCACGCTGGTGATCAGGAACAGGCGCAGGATCCGATTATAGCCGTCGCGCACCTGCGCCGCCCAGACCAGCCAAAGCGCGAAGTCGAAGAACATGGCCACGATCCACCAGCGCTCGGCCATGCGCGACAGCACGATCCCGATCGCGGTGGCGCGGAACCGGCGCGGCGGGGTCAGCGCGTCGGCGACGCGGTGGCGCACCCGCCAGATCAGCAGCGCCACCAGCACGTGCTCGACCAGCAGGATGGCGCGGATCAGGGACTGGCCGGCGGTCGGCGGCAGCTCGAGGATGGCGCCGATGTCAATCAGCATCACCGCCACCACCGGCACCGCGATCAGCCAGGCCCACCAGAGGCTGAGCAGCCGCGCCGTCTGGTCCGACAGCGCGACTAGGCGCACGCCGGGCGCGCGCGCCGCCAGCACCATGTCCAGGGCGAGGTAGAGCACCCGGCCGATCCCGTACAGGTTGGTCACGGTCACGATGATCAGCTGGGTGACCGGATGATCCGCCACGTCTGCGGCGGCGACGTTGCCGATCACCAGGAACAGCCCGACCGGCAGCAGCTTGAGCAGCAGCCGCAGCAGGGCGAACGGGACGCGCCGCAGCAGGCGCAGCGTCTTCCAGCGATGGGTGGCGTCGCGGGTGCGTTGCTCGGCCTGCGACGCGGGCGCGACGTCCAGCCGGTCCAGGCCGGCCGGGACGGGCTCCGGCCGCAGCGGCGACGGCTCGACCTGCAGGTCGGCGGCCCGAGGTGCCGCCTCCTGCATGATCCTCGAGTCGCGCGCGAGCCGCCGCAGCAGGCCGCGCAGCAGCAGGTACAGGCCGCGCTCGGCCAGCAGCCCCGTCAGCATTACGACGGTGCCGCGCCAGGCGACGTCCAGCAGCACGCCGCGCGTGGCCGGGTCGAGCAGCTCGCGGTTCAGCCAGCGCGTGGCGAGCAGCATGTCGCTGAATATGCCGACCAGCGTGTTGGTCTGGGCGACGATCAGGCCGCGCGCCGCACCCGCCTCGCCCAGCAGCTGGCTTCCCAGGCTGTCGGGCGCGAGCGTGACCTTGCCGTGCGCGACCGGTGCCGCGACCGGCATCGCTTTCGCCATCGCGGTCAGGGTGTTGATGAAGGCCGTCCGCCGGGTGGGGTTGTTCAGCACGTCGAGAAGCTGCTGCGCCTGGGCAGGCGGGAGCGGCGCCGCGGCGGGGACGGCCGCCGTGCTGGCGCGCGATGGCGCCGCCGCCGTCAGCAGCAGCAGGGCGATGCACGCCGCCAGCACCCCGGTCCGATCCGGACGAGGTCGGCCGGATGGAGCGCCTTGGGACTGCATGCATCCTCCGCAGGTCGGTATCGGCCTCGCGTGGAACACGTGACCGTGTAGCCTGTCAAATGCGGCGGCCGCGCCCCATCTTCGGCTGCATGCGACCTCTCCTGACCTTGCTGATGGTTTTCTCGATGATCGGCGTGCTCGGCGTGCTCGGCGCCGGCGTGCTCGGTTTCGTGCGCGGCGGTGGCGACCCGCCATTTCGCCCGCCCGGGCGCCGCGTCGAGCGCCG
>CAXTOC010000095.1:8641-9196 GCA_964245725.1 uncultured Acetobacteraceae bacterium
GATCCTGCAGGCGCTGGCGATCCTATTGTTCGTGCTGCTGCTGACCGTGTTCCGACGCTAGAGCATCATCCGATCGAACGAGGTCGTTTGACCGGATAAAGATGCTCGTCAAAACAATAGGCTAGCGCTTGATCCGTGAGCTTATGCGATCGCCTCATGCTCTAGTAGCCTGCGGTGAGTGCCCCAAGTCGCGCCCGCGCCAGGATCGCGGGCGTGTCCAGCGCGTAGAGCGCATCGAGCAGTCCCACCTGCAGCGAGCCGGGGCCAGCCGCCTGCTCGGCGGCGATCTCGCCGGCGAGCCCGATCAGCACCATGCCGTGCGCCGCCGCCGCCAGCGCATCGCACTCGACCGCGAGGCAGGCGCCGATGATCGCGGTGGCGGTGCAGCCGAGGCCGGTGACGCGCGTCATCATCGCATGACCATTCTCGATCGCGACCGTCGCCTCGCCGTCGGTCGCGTAGTCAGTGGCGCCGCTGACCACCACGGCGCCCCCGGTGCGCCGCGCCCGCGCCCGCGCCGCCTCCCGCGCATCGGCCGGCCGCGCCCGGCTGTCG
>CAXTOC010000096.1:0-378 GCA_964245725.1 uncultured Acetobacteraceae bacterium
TCAAGTTCGACGGCTACCGCCTGCTGTGCCGCAAGCAGGCGGTAGCCGTCGAACTTGATCTCGCTGATCCAGCCCGGGCCGGTGGGGGGCGTCGAGACCAGGGTGGCCAGCTGCGGCGCCTGCTTCTCGGGCAGGCTGTCGAGCCGGGCGGGCGGGGGGGGCCCCCGAGCCGCGCGGCGCGCCCCCCCCGCGGGGGGCCCGCGGCCCGTCCCATACAGGCGCAGCGGTGCGCACGGCGGCGCGCAACTTGGCCGAGCGGGCGCGCGGGTTGGCTGCGACCTCGGCATCGCTCGGCGACCGCGCGCCGGAGATCTGTAGGCGGAAGGTCGGGCGGGGGCGCTCCGCCACCGGCGGCCGGTGGCGCGAGCCGGCCGAGGT
>CAXTOC010000096.1:388-9115 GCA_964245725.1 uncultured Acetobacteraceae bacterium
CCGCCCCCCCCGGGGGGCGCCCGCGCGCCCCGCGACCGCGTCGTCGTGCTCCTTGATCAGCAGCCAGTTCTCCGCCCGCTCGCCGCCGCGCGGCTTGAGCCGCACCAGCACGAAGCCGCCGCGCAGGCGATCGCCGTCCAGGGTGAATTTCAGCTCGCCGCGCTGCAGGTCCGCCTTCGGGTCGTCGCCCCGCGGCGCCCAGCGACCGCGATCCCACAGCTCGACCACCCCGGCGCCGTAACTGCCGGCGGGGATGGTGCCCTCGAAGCCTGCATAGTCGACCGGATGGTCCTCCACGTGCACCGCCAGCCGCTTGTGCCTGGGATCCATCGACGGGCCGCGGGGCACCGCCCAGCTCCACAGCACGCCGTCCTGCTCGAGCCGGAAGTCCCAGTGCAGCCGACGCGCGGCGTGCTTCTGCACGACGAAGATCGCCGCACCCGCCGGCGCGGCGCGTCCTGCCGCGCCCGCGGGCTCAGGGGTGCGGGTGAAATCGCGCTTGCGCGCGTAGGCGCCCATCGCCTCGGGTTCCGACGCCTTGTTCCGTGATCCTGCGGCCATGACGGAGCAGCAACGTTGTCGGCTATGGCCGGTTGCGATGGCTTCGTCTAACCGTAACGTCGGCCCGGCCGCCAGCGGGCGAACGCAGAAGGAGCTGTGCCATGGACAGCCAGCAGGAAGCCCACGCAGCCTCGACCGACAGGCCGGCGGCACCGGATGCCTACGCCGTCGGCGCCACCTCGGTGCTGTCGGAGCGCCGGCTGCACACGCTCAAGCACGGCGACATGTTCGGCGTGTTCGACCAGAGCGGCAACATCCTGCACGGTCCCGGCGTCGCCGACGGCATCTACTTCCTCGACACCCGTCATCTCTCGGCGCTCAGCCTGACCCTGCAGGGGATGCCGCCGATCCTGCTCTCCTCGGCGCTGCGCGACAACAACGCCACGCTGTCATGCGACCTGACCAACCCGGACATGAAGCTCGCGTCGGACGGCGGGATGCTCGCCCACGACCTGCTGCACCTGCGCCGCACCCACTTCCTGTGGAACCGCACCTGCTACAAGCGGCTGGTGCTGCGCAACTACGACGTCGTGGCGCGCCGGACCAGCGTCGAGATCGGCTTCGCGGCCGACTTCACCGACCTGTTCGAGGCGCGCGGCACGCCGCGCGCCCGACGCGGCGAGAGGGCGTCGCCGGTGCTTGGGCCGGACAGCGTGCTGCTCGCCTACGAGGGGCTGGACCACCGCGTGCGCAGCACCTGCCTGCGCTTCGAGCCTCGGCCGGACGCGCTGAGCGAGAGCAGCGCGCGCTTCGAGCTGCTGCTGCAGCCAGGTGCCCGCGTGGTGATCTACGTGGAGATCACCTGCCAGCCGCAGGCGGAGGCCGCGACAGGCGCGGTGCCGCAGCCGTCGCACGCGCCGTCGCAGGCGTTCCTGTTCTCGATGGTCGAGGCGCGCCGCTCGCTGCGCGTCGCCTCGGCCAGAGCCGCGGCGATCGCCTCGTCGAACGAGATCTTCAACGAGGCGATCCGCCGCTGCATCTGCGACATCTACATGCTGGTGACCGACAAGCCGACCGGCTCCTACCCCTACGCCGGCGTGCCGTGGTACAGCACCGCATTCGGCCGCGACGCGCTGGTCACGGCGATGCAGACGCTCTGGCTCGACCCGACGATCGCCCGCGGCGTGCTGGCCTACCTGGCGCTGCACCAGGCGGAGACCGAGGACCCGGTGGCCGACGCGGAGCCGGGCAAGATCCTGCACGAGGTGCGGCACGGCGAGATGGCCGAGCTCGGCGAGGTCCCGTTCCGGCATTATTACGGCAGCGTCGACTCTACGCCGCTGTTCGTCATGCTGGCCGGGCAGTATCTCGAGCGCACCGGCGACGTCGGCACGATCGCCGGGCTGTGGCCGCATGTCGAGCGCGCGCTGAACTGGATCGACAAGTACGGCGACCGCGACGGCGACGGCTTCGTCGAGTACGGACGACGCAACGAGAACGGCCTGGCCAACCAGGGCTGGAAGGACAGCTTCGACTCCATCTTCCACGCCGACGGCACGCTGGCCGAGGGTCCGATCGCGCTGTGCGAGGTGCAGGGCTACGTCTACGCCGCCAAGCAGGCGGGTGCCGCGATGGCGCATCGACTCGGCCACAGCGCGCGCGCCCAGCGCCTGGAGCGCGAGGCGGAGACGCTGCGCGTCGCCTTCAACGACAGGTTCTGGTGCGAGGAGCTCGGCACCTACGCGATCGCGCTGGACGGCCACAAGCGGCCCTGCCGGGTGCGCTCCTCGAACGCCGGCCACACCCTGATGACCGGCATCGCGCTGCCGGATCGCGCCGAGCGGGTGGTGGCCGGCCTGATGGGTCGCGCCTTCTTCTCCGGCTGGGGCATACGCACGATCCCGGTCGGCGAGGCGCGCTACAACCCGATGGCCTATCACAACGGCTCGGTGTGGCCGCACGACAACGCCCTGATCGGGCTGGGCATGGCCCGCTACGGCTTCAAGGACGAGGCGGCGCGCCTGTTCGGCGCCCTGTTCGACGCCGCCCTCTACGCCGACCTGCGTCGCCTGCCGGAGCTGTTCTGCGGGTTCGCCCGCCAGCGCGGGGAGGGCCCGGTGCGCTATCCGGTGGCCTGCTCGCCGCAGGCCTGGGCGGCGGCGACGCTGCCGAGCCTGCTGCAGGCGACGCTCGGGCTGAGCTTCGATCCGGCCCACGACGCGGTGCATTTCGACACGCCGCGGCTGCCGGCCTTCCTGCAGGAGATGACGCTCTACAACCTCTCGGTGGACGACGCGCGGGTGACGGTGCACCTCTCGCGCGTCGGTGCCGAGGTTGCGATCAACGTGCTGGAGCGCGAGGGCGCGATCCGGGTGCAGACGACGAGCTGAGGCCGCGTCACTGTTGCAAGTTTGCACAGGAAGGTCGGAAAACCACAGCTGCCACCGCGATCACGTTCTCGTGCGGTTCCCGATCTTTCCCCGTGAGAGTATCATGACGGCACTCGGGGACTGACGGAATTCAGCAACCCATATTCATCGGTGACGGAGCTCTTGAGCCAGGTCGCGGGCTGAAGGGCGTTTTGATGCGAAGTCGTACGTGCGGGTCCGCTTGAGGCCCTTGTCGCGTATCCGACCTGGGGCGATGCCGAGACATGATGGAATACCAGATGACGGGATCAACGCAAGGTCTGCCGGACGCCCGCGCGCCGAAGGTCAGCATAGGGCTGCCGGTGTTCAACGGGGGGGCCTACGTCGCCGAAGCCATCCGCTCGGTGCTGTCGCAGACCATGCCTGACCTGGAGCTGATCATCTGCGACAACAGCTCCACCGACGCGACGCAGTCGATCTGCGAGGGCTTCGCCGCCGCCGATGCGCGGGTGCGCTATGTCCGCCACCCGCGCAACCTCGGGGCGGGGCCGAACTACGACCACTGCTTCCACCTCGCCCGCGGCACCTATTTCAAGTGGGCGGCGCACGACGACATGCTGGCCGCGAACTATCTCGAGCTCGCGGTCGCGGCACTCGAGGCGCGGCCGGACGCCGTGCTGTGCACCGTCGGCATACGCGAGATCGGCGCCGCCGGGCAGACGTTGCGCGTCTTCGCCAACGTGTTTCCCCGCGCCGGCTCCACGTCGGTCGCGACCCGTTTCGGCTGCCTGATCCATACCCGGCATCAGTGCGAGGACTTCTTCGGGCTGTATCGCCGCCAGGCGCTGCTCGGCTCCGGCCTGCACGACAACTACAGCGGCTCGGACCGCGTGCTGCTCGCCGAGATGGCGTTGCGCGGACCTTGGGTCAGCGTGCCCGAGCCTCTGTTCCTGCACCGCGAGCACGACAAACGCTATACGCGCGCCGTGCTGCTGGTCGATCCGAAGCAGGCGGCGCTGTGGCAGAACACCAGCGGTGCGGCCAAGCCGCGCAACACGATGTTCCACTGGGGCATCTACCGCCGCTACTGGCGGGTGGTGAACAGGAACACGCATGGCCGGGCGGATCGTGCCGCGTGCTACACCCAGCTCATGGTGTGGTGGACCACCGACGGCCATTTCGGCGACGTGGTGCGCGACGTGGCACAGACCATCGACCCGCGGCTGTACCGGGGGCTGCGCGGGCTCAAGCGCGCCGTGCTCGGCGCCAGCCGCAGGGTGCGGCCGGGCAGCCTGCCGCCTAACGACGCCGGACCGATTGTCTCAGCCGAGAGATGAGGTCCCTGGGCGCCAGGAGCAGCAGCGCCGCCGGATAGGAGACGAGGCCGGCGGTGATCTTCGCAGCCAGCACGACGAAGAAAGGCAGGCCGGTCAGCATGATCCCGGTCAGCACGGCAGCGGCGGCCATGACCAGCACTGCGCCGAGCGGCGCCAGCGCCGCGCGGACCACGATCCCGCCGGCGCCGGGGATCTGCGCCCGCACGAAGCCGATGACCAGGGGCGCCGACAGGGAGGTCACGATCAGGTTCGCCCAGGCGATGGCCACAACCCCGCCCAGCCAGGCCGCCGGCAGGCTGCACAGCAGGCGCGCCGCCATGATGATGACGCTGTATCGCACCGGGATGTCCGGGCGTCCGCGGGCGTTGATCGCCGCGGTCAGCAGGTAGTTCGACGAATGCCCGATCCCGGACAGCGAGACGATCGCCAGCAGCGGCACCGCCGGCGCCCACTTGGCGTTCAGCAGCGTGCCGATGATCTCGCGACTGGTGACCGCGAGACCCACGAAGATCGGCAGCGACACGATGGCGACGCCGCTCATGAAGTCGCGCAGCGTCTCGCGGAACCGCTCCATGTCGTTCTGACGCTCGCTGAACACCGGGAAGGCGACCCGCCCGACCACGCCGGAGAAGCCGTTTATCAGCGCGCTGCTGATCCGTTCCGCCAACGAATAGATACCGACCGCCGCGGCGCCGAGGAACAGGCTGGCGGAGAACCGGTCGACCTGCATGACGACGAAGCCGAGCAGCTGGTTGCCGACGCGGTGCCGTCCGAAGCCGATGATGTTCGACGCCGCCTGCCCGCTGACGTGCAGGCCCGGCCAGATGCGGCTCACCGGCATGACCAGCGTCGCCTCCAGGATCCGCGCCGCCAGGTAGTAGCCGACCAGGCTGTTGGCGCCGAAGCCGCGCCGGGCGAGGAAGACCGCCACCGCAAAGCCTGCGAGCTGCGAGATGACGGTGCGGATCGCCAGGGTGCGGAACTGCAGCTCGCGCTGCAGGATGCCGTGATAGGTCGCGGTGATGCCCACGAACGGCAGGCAGATCGCCAGCAGCGGCAGCACGTGGCGCAGCGGCGGTGCGGCGAACAGTGCCGCGAGCGGCCAGGCGGCGGCCGCGAGCACCAGGCCGGCGAGCGTCCCCAGGCCGAGCAGCAGCCAGAACGTGGTGTCGAAATGTTCGGCGTCGATGCTCTCGCGCTGGATCAGGGCGTCGGAGAAGCCGTCCAGCAGCAGCGTCATCATCAGGGTCATGGCGAGCAGCGCCATGGTCATGACGCCCACCGCGGCCGGACCGATGATGTTGCCGATGACGATGAAGACGAGCAGTGCGGTGACCTGCTGGGTCCAGTAATCGAGAGCAGACCAGCCAGCGCTACCCAACGCACTCCGACGTTTCATTCGTTCTACACGCGCACCATCAGGGAGCCATACACATGCGGTAGGTTTTGTGATACTGCAAGCTGCGATGGTCGCGCGGGCGTCGCATGGAGTGTTCAGAAGCGACACGTTCGAGACCTTTTCTTGGCCTGAGATCAGCCGCACCATTCGTTGCGACATCTCTTCAAAATAAATCGGTGAGCCCATGAAAGTAGCGATACTGGCCGGCGGAAAAGGCACTCGGATCGTCGAGGAGACCGAGATCAGGCCCAAGCCGATGGTGGAGATCGGCGGCATGCCGATCATCTGGCACATCATGCGCCACTACGCCCATTACGGGCACAAGGACTTCGTGATCGCGCTCGGCTACAAGGGGCAGTACATCAAGGACTACATCCTGAAGTACAGCTCGCTGCACTCCGACCTGCACGTCAGCCTGCGCACCGGAGAGGTCACCCGACGCAACGGTCTCGCGCCGGACTGGGAGGTCAGCCTGGTCGATACCGGCCTGGAGACCCAGACCGGCGGCCGGATCAAGCAGCTCGCGACGCTGATCGGCCACGAGACCTTCATGCTGACCTGGGGCGACGGCGTCTCCGACGTCGACATCGACAAGCTGCTCGCCTTCCACCGCGCGCACGGCAAGCTCGCCACCATCACCGCGGTGCGGCCGCCGGCGCGCTACGGCCATCTGGATTTCGACGGCGACCGTGTCTGCGAGTTCAACGAGAAGCCGATGGCGGCCGAGGGCTGGATCAACGGGGCGTTCTTCGTGCTCGAGCCCGAGATCTTCAACTATATCGACGACGACACGACGCAGTGGGAGCGCGAGCCGCTGCAGCGGCTCGCCCAGGACGGCCAGCTGATGGCCTACAAGCACGACCAGTTCTGGCAGTGCATGGACACGCTGCGCGACAAGTACCTGCTCGAGAGCCTCTGGCAATCCGGCAAGGCGCCCTGGAAAACCTGGGCCGGCACGTGAGGAGCCGCAGATCATGAAGATTCTCGTCACCGGGCATCGCGGCTATATCGGCTGCGCCCTGGTTCCGCTGCTGCAGCAGGCAAGCCACGAGGTCGTCGGGCTGGACAGCGACCTGTATCGCCGCTGCACCTTCTCCGGCGACATGGCCGAGATCGCGTCGATCGACCGCGATGTGCGCGACGTCACCGCCGCCGACCTCGAAGGCGGCTACGACGCGGTGATGCATCTGGCGGGCCTGTCGAACGATCCGCTCGGCAACCTCGACCCGGAGCTGACGATCGCGATCAACCACGACGCCACGGTCAAGCTGGCGCGCCTGGCGCGCAGTGCCGGCATCCCGCGCTTCGTGTTCTCGTCGTCGTGCAGCCTGTACGGCGCGGCGGGCGACAACTTCGTGAGCGAGACGGCGGAGGCCCATCCGGTCACCCCCTACGGCGAGGCGAAGATCATGTCCGAGCTCGCGCTTGGCGAGCTCGCCACCGACGAGTTCAGCCCCACCTTCCTGCGCAACGCCACCGCCTACGGCTTCTCGCAGCGCGTGCGCTTCGACCTCGTCGTCAACAACCTGACCGCCTGGGCGCTGACCACCGGGCGTGTGCTGATGAAGAGCGACGGCACGCCGTGGCGTCCGATCGTGCACATCGAGGACATCTCGCGCGCCTTCCTCGCGGTCGTCGAGGCGCCGCGCGAGCTGGTGCATCTGCAGGCGTTCAACGTCGGCCGCAACGACGAGAACTACCGCATCAGCGAGATCGCCGACGCGGTGGCGGAGCTGGTTCCCGGCTGCCGCATCGACTTCGAGCAGGGGGCGGGGCCGGACACGCGCTGCTACCGCGTCGATTGCAGCAAGATCGCCCGCGTGCTCCCCGCCTTCCAGCCGCGCTGGACCATGCGCGACGGCATCGTCCAGCTGCGCGACGCCTACATCGCCGCGGGCCTGAAGCAGGAGTGGTTCGAGGGGCCGCGCTTCAGCCGCATCGCGCACCTGCGTTTCCTGCTCGCTGGCGACGAGCTCGACCCGAAGCTGCGCTGGTCGGATGCCGGCGGCGCGCCGCACGCCCGCGAGGCGGCGGTGCTGGCATGATCACCCGCATCAAGGGCTGCCTGTCCTGCGGCTGCGAGAACCTGCACGAGATCATGTCGTTCGGCGAGACGGCACTCGCCGACCGGCTGATGAGCCTCGCACAGCTCTCCGAGCCCGAACCGATGGCGCCGCTCGAGCTGGTGTTCTGCCCGGAATGCTCGCTGGTGCAGATCCGGCACACGGTCGACCCGGAGGTGCTGTTCTGCCGTGACTACCCGTACTTCTCCTCGGTCTCGCCGATGCTGATGAAGCATTTCCGCAGCAGTGCCGAGGACATCATGCGGATGCGCGGGCTCTCGGCGGACAGCCTGGTGGTGGAGGCGGCGAGCAACGACGGCTACATGCTCAAGCCGTTCCTGGAGGCTGGCATCCAGGTGCTGGGCATCGATCCGGCGGACGGCCCTGCCGCGGCCGCGACCAAGGCTGGGGTGCGGACGCTGAACACCTTCTTCAGCCTGCAGCTGGCGCAGAAGCTGGCCGGCGAGGGGGTGGCGGCAGACATCTTCCTGGCCAACAACGTGCTCGCCCACGTGCCGGACCTCAACGAGTTCGTCTCCGGCATACGCACCCTGCTCAAGCCCGATGGCATGGCGGTGATCGAATGCCCGTACCTGCTCGACCTGATCGAGCATAACGAGTTCGATACGATCTACCACCAGCACCTGTGCTACTACTCGGCGACCGCGCTCGATGCGCTGTTCCGCCGCAACGGGCTGTTCCTCAACGACGTCAAGCGCCTCGCCATCCATGGCGGCTCGCTGCGCCTGTTCGTCGGGCGCACCGAGGCGGTCGAACCCGCGGTCCGCGAGATGCTGGCGGCGGAGCGGGCGGCGGGCGTCACCGGCCTCGCCTACTACGAGAGCTTCGCCGACAAGGTGCGGCTGCTGCGCGAGCGCCTGACCGCGATCCTGAGCGGCATCAAGGCCGAGGGCAAGCGCATCGTCGGCTACGGCGCGGCCGCCAAGGCCAACACCCTGATGGCCTACTGCGGCATCGGCGCCGAGCAGCTCGACTACCTGGTCGACCTGAACCCGAACAAGCACGGGCGGTTCTACAGCGGCAACCACCTGCCGATC
>CAXTOC010000097.1:0-9072 GCA_964245725.1 uncultured Acetobacteraceae bacterium
GCTGTGGAGCGTCTACATCGCCTTCGTCGCCCTGGTGCTGTTCGATGTCGCGATCACGCCCGGCTTTCGCAACCCCGGCGTGATCCGCAGCCTGCTGTTCGAGTCCGCCCCGGTGATCCTGATCGCCCTCGGCCAGAGCCTCGCGATCGGCACGCGCGGCATCGACCTCTCGGTGGGCTCGGTGATGGCGCTGAGCTCGTCGGTGATCGGCGTCACGCTGGCCTGGGGCCAGGGCGCCTCCATCGCGCTGGGCATGGGTGCCGGCCTCTGCTGCGGGCTGCTCAACGGCCTGCTCATCGCGGTGCTGCGCATCGACCCGCTGATCTCCAGCCTCTCTCTGCTGGTCGCGGCGCGGGGCCTGGCGCAGGCGCTGCTCGGCGGCGCCCGCGCCGACCTGCCGTTCGACGGCCCGATCCCCTGGCTCGGCGGTGCGACGATCTCGGTGCTGCCGGTGACCGCGCTGGTGGCACTCGCCGTCGCCGTGCTGTTCTCCTTCATCGTGCGTCGCACGACGCTTGGCCACTACGCCATCTTCGCCGGAGCCAGCCGCACCGCGGCCTTCCTAGCCGGACAGCCGGTGCGCGCCACGCTGGTGTTCGTCTACGGCCTCAGCGGGCTGTTCGCCGGGCTCGCCGGCCTGTTCGCGACCGCGCGGCTCGGCGCCGCCGACCCGAACTATATCGGGGTGCAGTTCGAGCTCGACGCCATCGCCGCCTCGGTGATCGGCGGCACGCCGCTCTCCGGCGGCCGCGTCTCGACGGTGGGAACCGTGGTCGGCGTGCTGCTGCTGGAGGTGCTGGATGCGAGCTTCATCATGAACAACGTGAACTCGACCTACGCCCAGATCCTCAAGGCCGGGTTCATCATCGGCGCCCTCTACCTGCAGCGGGCGGGAGGCTGAGCCGATGTCGGACGTGATCCCGCGTGCCGCTTCGCGCACCCGCCGCTCGCGCGGATCCCAGCTGATCGCGCTGATCCAGGCGCGCGGGGCGATCGTGGTGCTGGCGGTCGTGGTCATGCTCGCCGGACTGGCATTTCCCGACTTCATGTACACCGGCAACCTGCAGGACATCGTGACGGCGGCCACCTTCCTGGGCCTGGTCACGATCGGGCAGACCTTCGTCATCATCATGGGGGGCTTCGACCTCGCGGTCGGATCGATGGTCAGCGTCGGCACCGTGCTTGCCGCCTACGGCGTGCCATTCGGCTGGGGGGCGGCCCTGTTGCTGCCGACCCTCGCGGGCCTCCTGGTGGGTCTGCTGGACGGTCTCCTCATCGCCCGCGTCCGCATGGCGCCCTTCATCGTCACCCTGTCGGCGCTGCTGGCGCTCAAGGGCGTCGCGGTGGCGCTGGCGGGCGAGAGCATGGTCATCAGCCACCCCGGCTTCTTCGGCCGCATTGCCAACGGACAGATCCTCGGCGTCAATACGCTCATCCTGATCCTGCTGGGCGCGTTCGCGATCGCGGCCCTGGTGCTGAACCGCACCGCCTTCGGCGCCGCCGTGTTCGCGATCGGCGGCAACGAGGAGGCGGCGCGCATGCTCGGCATACGGGTCGAGCGCGTGAAGATCATGACCTACTGCTGCAGCGGCGCCCTCTCCGGGCTCGCCGGCGCGCTGCTCGCCGCACACCTCAGCAGCGGATTGTCCGCGGCCGGCAACGGCTACGAGCTGCAGTCGATCGCCGCGGCGGTGATAGGCGGCGTCCTGCTCACCGGCGGTGTCGGCACCATGATGGGCGCCCTCGCGGGGGTGCTGCTGCTGGGCATCATCAACAACGTGATAAACCAGATCGGCACGCTGAGCGCCGCTTATCAGGGCCTCGCGAGCGGGATCTTCCTGCTGCTCGCGGTCATCATCCAATCGGGCCTGACACGTGGGCGGAGCGTCTGACACTCGCGTCGCGGCCGTACGTGAACGACGTCGTGGCGCCGAGATCGAAAATCAGGTGGCCAACGTCGAAGATACCGGCGTTGCCGGCTGGTGTCCTGCTTATCTTCGAAATTCGCCGGCGAATTTCGGAGGCAGGACACCAGCGGCTTCATCACTCTGGCCAGCGTCATCTGACAGCTAGAGCAGCGTCAGCTCCTCGGAGGGGCAACTGAAGGCGAGTATCCTATGATGCGGCCCGTCCCACACCGGCGCTTCGAACTGCATCAGCACGATGTCCGGGAACGCCCTGTCCGAGCGCCCTGGCTGCACGGGTTGCGACAGGGATCCCTCGACCTGGTTGTTCATGCGTCTGCCGATGACGCTCGCGGGACCGCCCCAGCCATCGGTGAGCTTCACCCGCGTGCCCAGCTTGCAGTCCTCGATCCTGGCCATCCGGTTCCTCCTGAAACCCCATCCCAACCGTCTCCGATTTCGGAACGAATGCCCACGCACCCACGGCTCATTGATCTCATTTTCGAGACTAGACGGTTTTAGACGCCGACACACCTTGTCCGTTCGGCTCGAAGCATCCCTCATCAGGTCGATCCCGCGGCGCCCGCTCCGGCTCGCACGGATCGAGCGGTCGAACATTTCGCGGGGCCGCAACAACCTCGACGATGACCATGCTCTCACCGACAGGTTGAAAGTCCGTTAATCGGGCGAGCGAGCGACGGCTACGGTCGCGGACCAGACGACGATCATGGGTTCAAGACGGATGAGCGGCCGGGAGGCTTGGCGGCTCAACGCCACGCCATCCCGACGCTTCTCGAACTTGACTCCGAATGCGAGGCGGTCAGCTGTGGAGCCTGGTGACCCAAAGGTGCGGGATGGCCATCTTCTACGTGATGCTCGCCGTGCTGGCGGGCACGATGCTGCCGCTGCAGGCGGCGATCAACGCGCGGCTCGCGCGGGTGGTCGGCTCGCCGATCTGGGCCGCCGCCATCTCGGGCCTGGTGCTGACCGCGGCCCTGATCCTCGTGGGCATGGCCGCAATGCGTGCGCCGCCACGTGCGGCCGGCATCAACGGCCTGCCGTGGTGGGCCTGGACGGGAGGATTTTGCGGCGCCGTGGTGCTGTCGGCGACCACGACCATCGCGCCGCGCCTTGGCGCCGCGAGCATGATCGCCCTGGTCATGTTCGGCCAGGTGGTGTGTTCGCTCGTCCTGGACCATTTCGGACTGTTCGGGCTGACGCCGCAGCCGGTCACCGGCAAGCGCTTCGCCGCGGCCGCCCTGCTACTGGCCGGTGCCGCCCTGATGCGGTGACCTGCTCCGGGCGATACCGGGCTCGTGTGGCGATCCGCGCAGCTCCAGCCCGACCGTCCACGCCCCGCGCCGGGTCCGGTGGCCTCCATCTCATGCCCGGCTGCGGGCATCGGCTCCTGATCTGGCCACTGGGCGTCTACCGGATCGCCGGCGAGACCGGCTATAGGGCGTTCGATGCCTGGCCAGCCAGACCGGGCGTCCCAGCGCGAGTGCCATCACATCATGCCCAGCCTCTCTCTCGCCAGGCCGGCGGCCACGGCGCGTTCGCGAGACCAGGAGGTCGTCGCCCTCGTCTCCCTGCTCTACCTCCTGACCTGCGCCGCGCTGGTCCACGTGCGTGCGGGCGTCGTCGTCTATCCGCTCGACGACACCTACATCCACATGGCGCTCGGCCGCACCCTCGCCACCAGTGGCGTCTGGGGCGTGCAGCCGAGCGACTGGAGCGCCGCCTCATCCTCGCCGCTCTACACCGTGATGCTGGCGGGGCTGTCGCTGCTCTGGCCGACGTCGCTGCTCGACTTTACCTTCGCGCCGCTCATCCTCAACATGGTCGTGGGAGTGACGCTGCTCTACCACCTGCGTCTCTCGGTCGGTGCCACCGCACTGCTCTTCCTCGCGGGCCCGCTGGTCGCCCTGACGCTGCTCGGCATGGAACACCTGCTGCACATCCTGCTCGTGCTGCCACTTGCCACACTGGGGATCGCGGCGCTCTCGCGGCCGCGGCCTCGTTACGCCCTGCTCGCGCTGCTCACGGTGGCTGCCGTCTCCTGCCGCTACGAGAGCGTGGTGGTCACCCTGGTGCTGTGCGGCTTCTCGCTCCTGCGCCGGCGCTGGATCCTGGCGGCCCTGTTCCCGGTCGCGTCCGCCCTGCCGCTTTGCGCCTGCGCGGCGCTCTGGATGGCGCATGGCGGCTGGTTCGAACCGAACTCCCTGCTGCTCAAGGCGCCGCTGCCGCACGGCTCGCTCCGCCTCTTCGCGCTGGGGGTCATCAACACGCTGCACCTGAACTTCTACCGCAAATCCTATCCTTCCGCCGTGACCCTCATCGCCATGACCAGCATCACGGCGCTGGAGACGCTCGGAGCCGCCGCGGCCAGTCTGCCGCGCGGCCGCCAGCTCCCTCCCGCGGCCCTGCTCGGCGTCCTCGCCGTGATCGCCAGCGTGGCGCAGTACTGCCTCGGCTCGGTCGGCTGGCTGTATCGCTACGAGGCGTGGCTGCTCATGCTCAACGCGGTCGCCTGCATGGCACTGCTTCCCGGATCGGCGATGGTCGCCATACTGGCGGTGGTGCTCCTGCCGCGAGCTTACATGGACACGCGGGACACGCAGACAGCGCCCACGGATCGCCTCTACCAGCATCTCGCGGCCGCCGACTTCATCGCCACGTTCTATCCGCACCGGACGGTCGCGGTGAACGATCTGGGGATCATGGCCTGGTTCTCCCACGCGATCGTGCTCGACGTCTTCGGGCTGGGCTCGAACGAACCGATCGCGATGCGAAAGACGCACGACTACGACGCCGACGCCATCGCGCGATGGACCGCGCGGCGCCAAGTCCAGGTCGCAATCCTGGAGCCCTGCTGGAGCGAGATCGCGCGCATCACCCCGGCCTCATGGAGCCTCGTCGAGACCTGGCAGTTCCCGCGCAACACGGTGTTCTACGATCGCACGGTGGGATTCTACGCACCGACGCCCGATGCAGCTGCGATCCTGCGGCACGACCTCGCGTCCTACCGTACGCCGCCCGCGATCCACCGGACCGTCATTCCCACGGATGCGACCGCAGCCACACGGCGCGACGCGCTCGTCTGCGACTGATTCACGAGGTAATTCCGCTGGCGGCCAAGCTTCGGCAGAGGCCGGTCGCAGCGCGTGTCGGGCGCCGACCCGCAGCACTAGCGGCCGGCCGTGGTCCTGCGCGCCGCGTTCGAGACATCCGCGAGGCACAACCGCATGTTCGCGTAGAAGACGTAGGCATAGTTCGTCCCCGACACGTCGTGCGAGATGACGGATTCGACTACAACGTTGTGGTTGTCGTAGGTGTTCCTGACGTGGACGTCGAAGCCGTTGTCGTGAAGCATCTTCGCCTCGACCTCCGGCGAGAATGATTCCGTGCAGCCGCCGTCGGTGTCGGCGATGAACCATTTGTCTTCCGGTTCCGGGGCCGTATCGGCTGGTGCTTCGATCGCGTCCGGAACCTGCGCGCCGCCGCCCGTCGGGACCAGCGTGAGATCGATGAGCGGCGCGACGAACCTGCTGGCCGTGGTCGACCAGGGACCAGCGGCTTGAACGACGATCGCGGTATTCTGGAACCGCTCCAGCACGTTCAACTTCTGACCGATCTGCAGGTCCTGGCAGCCTCCTCGCCTCGCGAGGTCCAGGTCCGGCGCTTCCGGCGTCTCGCGATGCGTCCGGCTGTTGCCGCCATGCAGGGTCAGGACCGCGAGCGCTTCGGAGGAGCTGCACATGATGCCGGGCCTGGAAACGACCGCCTCCTCCGCCGCGGCGAGGGAAGAAAACGACAAACAGCCTAGGCTGATCATGAAGTACATGCGTATCAAGGCGACCTGGTTCTCCCAGTATCAACGCGCGGCATGAAGCAGTATGGCGCTCTTCAGGCTTGGTTCAAGTACAACGCGTCATAGCACCACGGATCGGCCGCATGGTTCCGCTAAACCGTTCATCGAAGCAGCTGAGCAGCGAGTCCCCGGCGGTTCTCGGTTGTCGATGGACGATCCCGGTGCCCTGGTGGTGCTGGCTTCCTAACCCGCGGCCGGTGCGCAGGCGGCACGTCATCTCGATATTCGATGGGCGATCGAGCGTCATCGGCGTCTGGATGCGGGTCTCCTGCAAGTCTGCTTAATCGCTCGGCGTTGCTGCCGAGGTGCCTGCGTCCAACCGGGGCGACCGAGGTGGGTCCAGCTGTCGGAAGTTCCGCAACATGGCGGTGTCGCGTCACGGACTGCAGGTGGCAGCGGCGTACCGGTCAGGAGAGATCGATCTTCCGCCCGTTCGTCACCCAGCGCGCTCGCGGCAACGGGACCGGGCGGCATCTGGCCTCGCGGACTGCTCAGAGCCACGGCGGCCTGATCCTGAAAGAGGATCAAAGCCGCCCAGCCTGCTCAACCTTGGTGGATTAGCGCCGTCTGCCGCTTTCTGAAGCTATAGTCGGATCGTGGGACGCGCCGTGGAGCGTAAGCTCCAGATCCCTAGAGGTGGGTATCTCCCTGGTCTGACACCGGCGGCTGGTCGCCAGGAGCCATCTTTCCGGGGGAGGTCGAGTGCTCCATGTCGTAGGCGGTCGCCTTCTTCTCGTACGGACCTTTCACCCCTGGATGCTCCTGATCGTACAGGGCTGCCTTCTGCCGGGCTTCCTTGCGATATTTGTGGCGGACATACATGCCGGTCGCGCAGCCTCCGACAGCGCCCAGCACACCGTGATGCGCGACATGGCCTCCCACTGCGCCCACCGCACCGTATTTGACGCAGCCTCCTGGTTCCGCGCGTGCGGGAGCCAGCGAGCCTGCCGCCAGGATGCTGACGACCGCCAACGTAAGCTTCTTGTGCGTCATGATGTCTCCTCTTGCTCCGTAGTTGAGCGTCTGCGCCCTGGACTACACCATGTCCGAGCCCCGCGACAGGGCGAGGACAGCGGGAGCGTTAAGTCGAAGCGGGGTCGCTCGGGTCGTGCCGGGCTCGTGCCCTGGCGGGACGCGTCGCGCGCGGTGCTAGACTCGGCCTTCCTTGATCGACGAGCATCGCTGGTCGCGCCATCGGCCACGATCCGCGAGTACGTTTACGTGGTGTAAACCACTCCGACCTAGTCTCGTGCGGCCAACTCTCGGGCGAGCAGTGCCGGAAGTAGGTGGCCGGGAGATGAACGTGCGATCGATGCGCAACGGATTCACTATACAGACCAAGACGCTCGCCGCGTTCGGCATCGTGTTGGCGCTGGTTTGCGGCCTCGGCGTGACCGCGCTCGATCGATTGGCCGCCATCGATCGACACGCTGCCGACATCCGGGATCACTGGCTCCCCACGACCGGCCTCCAGGGCCAGATCCTGAGCACGATCCAGCAGATACGCCTGCAGGAGGCGCGTTACTCGCTCGCCCTTACAGACGGCGATCGCCAGCAGATCAAGCAGGGGATCGCAGCCGCACATCTCGCCCTTGCTCGTCTCCGCGCGGACTACGAGCGCGTCATCCATCGCGGCACTGCCGACGAGAAGCTCATGCGCGACTTCGACCGCGCTTGGGCGTCCCACGGGGCCGTCGTCGCCCGCGACATCGGACCCGGGGGGGATCCGGAGAACCTGTTCAGCGACGAGGAGAGCCAGAGCTACGGCGCGGCCTACGACGCCTCCAGATCCGACCTCGATTTCAACCTGCAGGAAGGGCGTCGCGCGGCGAGCCTGGGTGCCGCGATCTACGGGCCGACCAAGCGCGTGGTGCTCGCCGTCCTGTGCACGACCATCGCCATCTGCGTCTTCCTCGCCTTTGCCATCGTGAGGAACGTCTCGCACCCGATCCGGCGGATGACGCAAGCCATGCGACGCCTCGCGGACCACGAACTCGGCACGGACATCCCCGATCTCGGACGTCGGGACGAGGTAGGCGGGATGGCCTCGGCGGTCCAGGTGTTCAAAGGCGTCATGATCGAGCGCGACAAGCTCAGCGCCGAGCAGGAACGGGAGCACGCCGTCCGTAGCCGCAAGGTGGAACGGATCGAGCAGCTCCTTCACCGGTTCGAGTCCCAGGCCGGCACGATGACCGCCCTTCTCAACGGCGCGTCCTCCGAGCTCGAGGCAACCGCCCGCGGCATGACGGCTTCGGCGGAGCAGACCAACCGACAAGCCGGTGAGGTCGCCTCCGCCGCCGCGATTGCAGGCTCCGGTGTGCAGACGGTCGCCGCAGCCGCCGAGCAGCTTACCGCCTCGGTCGCAGAGATCTCGCGCCAGATCGAGGAGTCCTCGGCGATGACGGGACGCGCGGTGGAGGGTGCGCGACGGACCGATAGAACGGTCGGCGCGCTCGCTGAAGCCGCGGACAGGATCGGCCGCGTGGTGGAGCTGATCTCGCGGATCGCCGGCCAGACGAACCTGCTGGCGCTGAACGCGACGATCGAGGCGGCTCGAGCAGGAGATGCCGGCAAGGGCTTCGCCGTCGTAGCCTCGGAGGTCAAGACCTTGGCGTCCCAGACCTCCAATGCAACGAACGAGATCGCTTCGCAGGTCAGCGAGATCCAGTCGGCGACGCGCGACGCGGTCGCCTCGATCCGGGAGATCGCGGGTACGATCGAGGGCCTCGGCCACATCGCGGCCGCGGTCGCGGGGGCTGTCAAGGAACAGGGAGCGGCCACCCTGGAGATCGCGCGGAACGCGCAGTCGACAGCGGAGGCGACGGATACCGTCGCTCGGAACATCACCGGCGTGAGCGTCTCCGCAAACGAGACCGGCACGGCCGCAGCTCAGGTCCTCGGATCGGCCTCCGGGCTGTCGAAGCAGGCCGACGACTTGTCGGGCGAGGTGGCCGAGTTCCTTCGGGAGATCCGCGCCGTCTGACCGGTGGCCGGCGACTCAGCGGCCGAGCGCATCGCGCGGCACCCGTGAAAGAACGAGTGGCCGGACCGCGGAAGGCCATCGACCTGCTTTCGACGCCATCCGCGACGGCGGAGGTGGACCAGCGCTCGCGCGACGAGGCGCTGCGGATTTGCCGGCAGGACAGACGTGCGCCCGTCTCAGCTGGCTGCTGGAAAACTCATGAAGCATCCACGACAGCGAGAAGGCAGAGCAAGGGGCTTTGCCCCTTGACCCCACCAAAGGCGAGCCTTTGAAAGCCGTCCCAGGGAATCGAGGTCTGGGGCCTGCGGCCCCAG
>CAXTOC010000098.1:0-208 GCA_964245725.1 uncultured Acetobacteraceae bacterium
GCGCCGCGCCGGTCCCGTGAGCTCGCGACATGGGGTGCGGGCTGGGTGGTCAGCCTGATCGTGCTGGCCGGGCTGCTGCTGTCGGCGGCGCATTGGCGCCAGGCCGTCATGCGCGGCTGGCCGCCGTCGATCCGGCTCTACACCGCCCTGGGCGCCGCGCCGCCCGGGTGCGCGGGCGGGTGATGTTCGCCGGGCGCGCCCTGCTGCG
>CAXTOC010000098.1:218-5996 GCA_964245725.1 uncultured Acetobacteraceae bacterium
CACATCTCCCGCGCCGCGAGGGCGGAGAGGGTGGCGCCGACGGCGGCCGCGGCCATCAGCAGCAGCCCGTCGGTGATCAGCACCGCCGGCGTGATCCAGTGTCCGGCCAGCTGCAGACCCGCCGGGATCATGCCGGCGACCGTGTCGAGGATGTCGCGGGTCTGCTGGTCGGCATTGGCCTCGTGGGTGGTGATCGCGTCCACCAGCCGCGGCAGCGCCCACCAGCCCAGCCCGAGTGCGAGCAGCAGCGGTGCCACCAGCTCGGCGACCTGCTGGAGGAAGTAGAAGGCGAAATGCGCGATGCTCCAGAACGCGAGCCGGAGCGCGCGCAACAGGGCGTGTCCGATGCGGCCTCCGCTGGTGCCGCGTCCAGGCGACGAACCGATCATGATCAACTCTCCAGGCAGCCTGCGGGCTCCGGGGCCCCACGCGGTGAGGGCGCAGCTAACGCGAGAGCCGTGTCACCGGCAAGGCGTCCCGGTCATCGGCGGGCGTCCCGCGCGGGCGCCGCATGCCGCGGCCGCGATCAGGCGGTGCCGGCTCCTGCCTGGACCGGCTTCGCGGCACCTCGGCTCCGGTGCAGGCCGCGCAGGGCGAAGACCGCGCACAGGCAGGTCAGCGCGGCGAGCAGGAAGGGCGCTCCGGGGAAATGCAGCGCCTGACCGGGCCGGGTCGTGGCCGCGAACAGGGTGCCCATGACCAGCGGGCCGGCGACCAGCGTCAGGCCCTGCAGCGAGGCCAGCGCGCCCTGGATCTCGCCCTGACGGCTGGGCCCCGCGGTCTGCGAGAGCATCGACTGCACCGGCGGACCGGCCAGCGCACCCAGCGCCAGCACCGGGATGCCGGCCAGCATCATCCCGGGCGATGCGGCGAAGGCGTAGATCAGGTAGCCCGCGACACTGAAGCCGTAGCCGGCCAGCGCCGTGCCGCGCTGGCCGAACCGCTCGATCACGCGCCGCACCAGCAGCCCCTGCACCAGCACCTGGGTGACGCCGCCGAGCGCCAGCGCCAGCCCGTTGTCGAGCGTGTCCCAGCCGAAGCGGAGCTGGTTGGCGAGGATGAAGCTGGTCTGCTGCGCGCCGATCGCGAACCAGGTGCAGCACCACGCGAAGGCCAGGCGCAGCGTCGCCGGATCGCGGCCGATCGACAGCAGCGAGCCGAACGGGTTGGCGCGCCGCCAGTCGAAGCGGCGGCGTCGCTCCGGCGGCAGGCTCTCGGGTAGGATGATCACCCCGTACAGCACGTTGCAGCCGATCAGGCCGGCGCCGACCAGGAACGGCAGGCGGATCCAGACGTGGCCGAGCACGCCGCCGACGACGGGGCCGAGCACGAAGCCGAACCCGAACATCGCGCCGAGCAGGCCGAAATAGCGCGCCCGCTGGTCCTGCGGGGTCACGTCGGCGATGTAGGCCGAGGCGGTGGCGATGTTGGCGCTGAACAGGCCGGCGAACACGCGCATGGCGAACAGCCAGCCGAGGTCGTGCACCCAGACCCAGAGCAGCGAGTTGATGCCGAGTGCGCCCAGCGAGAGCAGCAGCACCGGGCGGCGGCCGAAGCGGTCCGACAGCCCGCCCAGCACCGGGGCGAACAGGAACTGCATCAGCGAGAACAGGGCGAACAGCGCGCCCACGTAGAACGAGGTCTGCGACGCCGGCGCGTGCGCCACCTCGGCGACGAGGTTCGGCAGCACCGGGATGACGATGCCGAACGACAGCGCGTCGAGCGCGATGGTGCCCAGGATGAAGGGTGCGGAGGCGCGACGGTGGTTCATGGCGTGGGCTCAGGCACAGCCGTCGGCGCCCGTCAAGCGACATGCCCGCGACCTCGGGCGTCCGATGATCGCGACGCCCGTACGCGGGGGATGCGACGGGTCCCTCCGCCACCCTCTCGATCACGCCCAGGGATCGAGACCGAGCAGCTTGCGTCCGAGCGGGTTCAGCGCCGCGACGGCGAAGGTCTTCTTCTCGAAGCCGCGCGGATCGCCGGGGAAGGGGTCGCCGAGCGGATGCGTCTGCTCGGCCCAGGTGCGGATGCGGGCCTGACGCAGCGCTTCGTCCGCGAAATCCGCAGGAAACATCGAGATGTATTGCGCCATCCGTACCCGGTCCACGGAGCGGTTCGGCCGCACGCCGTGCGCGAGCAGGCTGTTGAAGATCAGCAGGTCGCCCGGTTCGAGCTCGGTGTTGACGATCTCGCGGCCGCCGACGTCCGGCCTGAACGGATCCGCACCCTCCGGCTGCCTCTCCGACCAGGTCTCGATCTCGGCGAATACACTGGGGACGCACTGGAAGCCGCCGACCTCGATGTCCTGCCGCTTGAGCGAGAGGATGCCCTGGACGGCGATCGGCAGCGGACGCGCCGATGGGTCGACGTCGAAATGGATGAAGCCGTCCACCTGACCCGAGGCGCGGGCCGCCCGGTTCGGCGGGTTGAGGTTGGCGCGATCGATGGCGACCCAGAGATCCTCGCGATCCCATATGTCGACGAAGGCATCGTAGACGCGCGGATGCTGGCGGGTCTCCCACATGCTCTGGTGGTGATAGACCTCCACCATCCCGGTGTTGTTGAGCTCCTTCATCCTGTGCTCGCGCAGCTGCGGCGTGTGCCAGCTCGACGGATCGTCCGGATCCATCTCCTGGAACCGCCACAGCATGACGGCGACGGCATCGACCATGTCCTGCGGCACGGCGCCGGGCACGACGACGTAGCCCCTGGTGATCCAGTGCTGCCAGTCCGCCTGGCTCAGCACGCGGAGCGGCCGCGTCTTCTCGATGTCCTTGAGCTGCGTGGTCTGGCCCCGGACACCCGGATGATCGCCGTGGCCTGCGACATCCGGCACACCGGCTTGGACGTCCATCGGTTCTCTCCCTCGACAGGTTTCCTGGACGCATCCTACCGAGCCGAGCCACGACCGGAGGCCGGAGACGCGCGACTTGTGATACGATCGTGGCGTTCTGCGAGGTGGGCCGGATCGTATGCGGGCGTTCTTCGAGACCATCAGGCCGGATGCCGGCGCGTCGTGGCGCTTCCTGGACCGGCGCCTGGCGGGCGGCATTCCCTTCGAGTGGCACCGGCATCCGGAGTACGAGCTCACCCTGACCCTCAACAGCCGAGGCCACCGCTACGTCGGCGACGATGTCGGTTGCTACGACGACGGCGACCTGATCCTGATCGGCCCCGGCATCCCGCACAGCTGGTGCTCGCGAGAGGCGGTCGAGCCGGGCGAACCGCATGTCGCCCTGGTCATCTGGTTCACCCGCGAGTGGGTGTCGGCCCTGACGTCGGCCTGTCCGGAGATGGGCCAGATCGCCGGCGTGCTCGCGCGGGCGTCGCAGGGTTTGTGCTTCAGTGCGGGCGCGGCGGCGCGCGTGCGGCCGGCGATCGAGGCCATGCGGACCGCACAGCCGGCGCGGCGACTGCTGCTGCTGCTGCAGGTGCTCGACGCGCTGTGCCATGACCACGACGCGATGCCGCTGGCCAACGCGCCGCGCGCGCCGGCGGCGCGGCTGGCGGACGACCATCGGATGGTCCGGGTCCTGGATCACCTTCATGCCCGCTTCGACGAGCCGGTGACGGTCGCGGCCCTGGCCGAGCTGTCCTGCGTCAGCGTCTCGGCGTTCCACCGCATGTTCCGGCGCCATACCCGGACCACCATGGTCGACTACCTGATGCGCCTGCGGGTCGGCCGGGCCTGCTCGCTGCTGATCGGCACCGCGCGCCCGATCGCACGGGTCGCGGGCGACGTCGGCTACACCAACCTGTCCCTGTTCAACCGGCAGTTCATCCGCCTCAAGGGCTGCTCGCCGCGCGGCTTTCGCGAGCGCCACCGCGTGCTGCTCGGCGGGCTCGCCGCCTGAGGGGAGCACCGGCCCCGTTCTTGGCACGAGCGCCGCTGGCACCCACCTGATCGGTCGAGGACCAGGAAGGCCGGAGGGCGACGATGGCGAGCGGATGGGCCCCGGACGGGGCGGTGCAGGACCAGATCGACGACACCGTCCTGGACGGGGTCAGGCGGGCGCGGGCGCGCATGCCCAAGGGTGCCGGCGAGACGCACTGCCTGGAGTGCGGCGACGAGATCCCGCAGGCGCGCCGCGCCGCGCTGCCGGGCGTGCGGACCTGCACCGGCTGCCAGTCGGCGCACGACCGCCTCGCTGGGCACGGCGGCTTCAACCGCAGGGGCAGCAAGGACAGCCAGCTCAAGTAGCGGTCCGCGGGACCGCGCCGTCGTCGCGTCCAGGCCTCAGAACACGGCGTGGTCGCCGCGCTCGGGGGCGGCCGTGCCCGCCAGCAGCGCCCGGTAATGCTCGAACAGCGTCTCGGTCCCGGTCGAGGGCGTGGCGTCGGCGTCGTAACGGCCGGTCAGGGGATCCAGCACCAGCATCGATTGCGTCGCGTAGTAGCGACCGATCCGGGCGAGCTCCGCCTTGTCGGCGAGCGAAGGTGCCAGGCGGGCGGCGGCGCCCAGCGCGCCGACGATGCCGTCGAGCAGCGCCACCGGCACCCGGCGGAAGCGCGCCTCGCGGCCGAGCAGCGCGAACAGCGCCTCGCCCTGCCGGCGGGGAGTGATCGCCTCGCCCGGGCCGCCGATCGGCAGCACGCGGTCGCGGCGAACGGGGTCCTCCAGGCAGCCGGCCAGGTACTCGGCGAGGTCGCCGTCGCCGATCGGCTTGCAGGCGGTCAGCGTGCCGTCGCCGAACATCAGGAACGGCCTGCCGCGCCGCACCCGCTCGACCTGCCCGGACAGCGACTTGAAGAACGCGGTCGGGCGGACGATCGAGTAGGTCAGGCCGGATGCGATCAGCGCCGCCTCGAACGCCAGCTTGGCGTGCTGGAACGCCAGCAGCGGCCTCTGCACGCAGATCGCCGAGAGCAGCACGAACTGCCCGACGCCGGATCGCCGCGCCGCCGCCAGCACGTCGACATGCGCCCGATGGTCGACCGCCCAGGCGTCCTCCGGGGCGCCGGTGCGCGAGGCCATGCAGGACAGCACCGCCTCGAAGCGCTCGCCGCGGAAGCCGTCGCGGGCGATGGCGACGGGATCGAGCAGGTCGACGCGGCGGAACTCGGCGCCGCCTTCGGCCGGCACCCCGCCGGGGCGGGGGCGCACGAAGCACACCACCTCGTGGCCGCGACGCAGCAGCGCGCGCAGCGTCGCCCGGCCGATGGTGCCGGTGGCGCCGAGCAGGCAGACGCGGAGCGGGGCGGCACGGTGGGGTTCATGGTCGGAAGGCATGGCGGTCCGTCGCTGCTGGTCGCGTCAGGTCCCCTTCGCCATAGCTCAACCCGCGGTCGGCCGCAGCGGGCTCAGGCAGTCGCGGAAGGTCTCGGCACAGGCGCGCCAGCTGAAGCGTTCGGCATAGGCTCGGCAGGCTGCGCGGTCGCCGGCCAGCGCGGCCATGCAGGCGGCGTGCAGGTCGTCGCTCAACGCGCCCACCCCGGGCAGGGCGCCGCGCAGGATGTCGCGTGGGCCCATGACGTCGTAGGCGGCGACCGGGACGCCGCAGGCCAGCGCTTCCAGCACCACCAGGCCGAAGGTGTCGGTGCGGCTGGGGAACACGAACACGTCGGCGCCGGCATAGGCGGGTGCCAGATCCGCCTCGGCGCGCGGGCCGGTGAAGGTAACGTGCGGGTAGGCGGCCTTCAGGGCGGTCAGGCGCGGCCCGCCGCCCACCACCACCTTCGAGCCCGGCAGGTCCAGATCGAGGAAGGCGGGGATGTTCTTCTCGACCGCGATGCGGCCGACATAGACGAACACCGGGGGTGCGAGTCCCCAGGCCT
>CAXTOC010000098.1:6006-9007 GCA_964245725.1 uncultured Acetobacteraceae bacterium
TCGCGCGGCTGCGGGCGGAAGCGCTCGAGATCGACGCCGCGCGACCAGCGTCGCAGGCGGGTGAAGCCGCGCCGCGAGAGCTCGCGCGACAGCGACTCGGTCGCGACCAGGGTGCCCGCGGCGGCGCCATGGAAGCGGCGCAGGAACAGGTAGGGGATCCAGAGTGGCAGGCCGGTGCGCGCCCGGATGTATTCCGGGAAGCGGGTGTGGAACGAGGTGGTGAAGCGGGCGCCGCGCCGCCGCGCCCAGCGACGCGCGGCGAGACCGAGCGGGCCTTCGGTGGCGACGTGCAGCGCGTCGGGGCGGAACGCCTCGATCAGCCGCGCGAGCCGGCTTCCGGCGAACAGCGACAGGCGGATGTCGGGGTAGGTCGGGCAGGGGATGGTGCGGAACCGGTCCGGCCCGATCACCTCGACCTCGTGGCCGAGCGCGCGCAGCTCGGCGGCCACGGTTGAGAGCGTGCGCACCACGCCGTT
Source organism: uncultured Acetobacteraceae bacterium (assembly GCA_964245725.1). GTDB lineage: Bacteria > Pseudomonadota > Alphaproteobacteria > Acetobacterales > Acetobacteraceae > Lichenicoccus. Next base: position 6,483 of record CAXTOC010000098.1, read on the forward strand.
GACCTGCGGCATCCAGGCGTCCGACACGATCAGGATGCGCCGCGGCACGGCACGGCCGCGCCGGACCTCGGCGTCATCGCTCAAGGCGTCAGGCCGCGGCGAGCGGGAGCGGGATGCGATCCGCGCCGAACGACAGCCGGCGCCGTTCCGCCCAGTCGATCAGCTCGAGTCGCCCGTCGCCGTGCTCGACCAGCGCGGTGCAGCTCTCCACCCAGTCGCCGTCATTGACGTAGAGCATGCCGTCGATGTCGCGCATCTCGGCATGGTGGATATGGCCGCACACGACGCCGTCGAGGCCGCGCCCGCGCGCTTCCGCGGCCATCGCGTTCTCGAAACGGTTGATCGCCATCACGGCCCCCTTCACCTGCCGCTTCAGCCAGGCCGAGAGCGAGCGGTAGGGCAGCCCGAGCCGGCGCCGCAGCGCGTTGAACCAGCGGTTGACCAGCAGGGCGGCGGCGTAGGCGCGGTCGCCGAGCAGGGCGAGGAACTTGGCGTAGCGCACCACGCTGTCGAACGCGTCGCCGTGCATCACCAGCAGGCGGCGGCCGTCGGCGGTCTCGTGCACCGCGTCGGGGCACAGCCGGATTCCGGCGATCTCGAGCTTCATCGGCAGCCAGGCGCGAAACATCTCGTCGTGGTTGCCGGGGATGTAGACCACGTCGGTGCCGCCGCGCGCCAGGCGCAGAATCAGGCGCAGCACCTCGTCGTGATGGGCATCCCAGTACCAGGACTTCTTCAGCCGCCAGCCGTCGAAGATGTCGCCGACCAGGTAGAGCGTCTCGCAGGAGATCGTGCCGAGGAAGTCGGCGAGGAAGTCCGAGCGGCAGCCCCTGGTGCCGAGGTGGGTGTCGGAGATGAACACCGCGCGGTAGCCGGTGTGCCGCGGGTCGAGACTGGCGGAACCCATCGTCTGTCGCCTCGGAGGAGGTTTCGGGAGGTGCTGCGACCGCCCTATACGATGCGTCCCGCGGCGTCGCGATGACGTTTCCATGACGAATTGAACGCGCTCCGACGCGGGATCGTCACACCAGGATCGTGCGTTCCTCGGGCATGATGCGACGCGCGTATCCTGATCCAGCCAGCGGGTGCCTTGCGGCGATGCTCGTCATCTACAACCCGGCCGCCGGACGCCGGCGCGTGCGTCATCTCTGGCGGGTGCTCGACGTGCTGGTGGCGCACGGGGTCAGGCTGGAGGTGGTCGAGACCCACCGCGCCGGCCACGCCCGCCACCTCGCGCACGAGGCGGCGTCCCGCGGGGTGGCGCAGCTGGTCGCCGCCGGCGGCGACGGCACCATCGCCGAGGTCGCCGACGGCATGGCCGGATCGCGATCGCGCCTGGGGGTCATCCCGCTCGGCACCGCCAACGTGCTGGCGCACGAGCTGGGGCTGCCGTTCTCCGCGGTCGAGGTCGCCTCCGTGCTGGTCTCCGGCCAGGTGGCGACGCTGTGGCCGGGGATCTCGCGCAACGCAGACGGCAGCAGGCTGTTCGTGCAGATGCTCGGGATCGGCTTCGATGCGCACGTGGTGCATCACGTCTCGCGCCGGGTGAAGCACGCGCTCGGCCGCGGCGCCTACGTGCTGCAGACCCTGCGCGAGCTGCCGCGCTACGGGTTCGAGACCGTGCGGCTGCGCGTCGACGGCGTGCCGCACGAGGCCGCAAGCGTGATCATCGCCAAGGGCTGCCTGTACGGCGGTCCCTACATGCTGGCCCCGGATGCCTCGCCCGCTTCGCCCGGCTTCTCGGTGGTGCTGTTCGAGCGCGCCGGGATCGGCTCCGCCCTGCTCGCGGGCGCCGCCCTGCCGTTGAACCTGATGGCGCGGCTGCCCGGCGTGATCCGCCTGCGCGCGTCGGACATCGTGTTCACCGACCTGCGGCAGGCGCTGCCGGCGCAGTCCGACGGCGATCCCGCCGGCTGCACGCCGCTGCACGTGACCGATGCGAGCAGCCCGATCCCGGTGGTGGTCGCGCGCGGCCGGGTCGCCGGCGCCGCCTGAGCCTCACCAGCTCGGCCACAGCCCCGGCGTCGCCAGCTCGACCAGGCTGCCGTCGGGATCGCGCAGGTAGAGGCTGGTGCCGCCGCGCGGCCAGGTGATGCGGCTCTGCACCGCGACGCCGTGGGTGCGCAGGTGCGCCTCCCAGGCGCCCAGCTCGCCCAGCGGGATGGCGAAGCACAGATGCACCGCCCCGCCGCCGTCGTGCGGCGGGATGTCGCCGCCGCCGTCGGTCGGGGTCGGCTCCGTCGAGCCGCCGCGCAGGAACAGCAGCAGGATGCTCGCCCCCGGCACCGACAGCCCCGCCATGCGCTCGTCGCGCAGGAACAGCTCGAAGCCGAAGACGCGCTGGTAGAAGGCCTGCGCGCGGTCGATGTCGGCGACGTAGACGGATGTCTCCAGCAGATGACCCAGCCTCGGCGTCGTCATGGCTGCTCCCTCGCCATCCCATCCCTCCCGGACCCCGGCCGGACCCGGCGCTTGCACCGCGCCGCGGACTGCCTATCTGTCGCCGTCATGCAGACAGATCCTTC
>CAXTOC010000099.1:0-8981 GCA_964245725.1 uncultured Acetobacteraceae bacterium
CCGGCCTGACCGACGCCCAGACGATCCGGCGCGAGGGCGCGCCGATTCCGCTCAAGCCGCTGCGCCGCTGGGACAACGGCCGCGACGTGGTGCTGGCCGGCGACGCCGCGGGCGTGGTCGCGCCGGCCTCCGGCGAGGGCCTGTACTACGCGATGACCGGCGGCGCACTGGCCGCCGCGGCGGCGCACGACTTCATCGCCACCGGCGACGCGCGCTGCCTGCGACGCGCGCGGCGCCGCTTCATGCGCGCGCATGGCCAGGTGTTCGCCATCCTCGGCATCATGCAGCGCTTCTGGTACAGCACCGACGGCCGACGGGAGCGGTTCGTGGCGATCTGCCGCGACCGCGACGTGCAGCCCCTCACCTGGGCCGCGTACATGACCAAGGAGCTGGTGCGCGCGAAGCCGATCGCGCACGTCAGGATCTTCTTCAAGAACATCCTGCATCTGACCGGCGTGCTCTCGACATGAGCACACCCACCATCGTCGCTAGCGCCTCGGTGGTGGCGGTGCTGGGAGTGGGCGGCGCGCTGACCAGGATCGGCTCCTGGTATGCGTCGCTGCGCAAGCCGAGCTGGCAGCCGCCGGGCTGGCTGTTCGCTCCGGTCTGGAGCGTGATCGGCGGCCTGACCGGCTGGGCGGGCGTCGTCGCCTGGGAGTCGCTGCGCACCTCGCTGGAACGCGGCGTGCTGCTCGCGCTGTTCGCGCTGAACGGCGTGCTGAACATCCTCTGGAGCCTGCTGTTCTTCAATCGCGAGCGGCCGGACTGGGCGCTCAGGGAAGTCGTGCTGCTCTGGCTCTCGATCCTTGCGCTGATCGTCGATACGGCGATCCGCACGCCGAGGGCCGCGTGGCTGCTGACGCCGTACCTTGCCTGGGTGTCGTTCGCGGCATTCCTCAACCTGATCATCGTGCGGCTCAACCCGCAAGCGCGACCCTCCTGATCGGATCCAGCATGAGCGCTCCTAACCTGCACGCCCCCAACCTGCACGCCGCCGACCTGCAGGGGATCGATACGGATGCCATCGCCGAGAAGGTCGACCTCGCGATCGAGAAGCTGATCGCGGCGCGCCGGGCGCACTGCCCGGCCGCCGGCGAGACGCAGGATCCGCTGCCGGGCGGGCCCGCCGTGATCAGCGTGCCGCGCCATCGCCCGACCCTGCCGTTGCGCGTCGGCACACGCGGCTCGCCGCTGGCGCTGACCCAGACCCGCGGCTTCCTCGCCATGCTGGCCCGGCTCTGTCCGCGGCTGCAGGAGATGGACGTGTTCCGCGAGCAGGTCATCCGCACCACCGGCGATGCGGTGCAGGATCGCCCGCTGGCGGAGATCGGCGGCAAGGGGCTGTTCGCCAAGGAGATCCACGAGGCGCTGCTCGACCGGCGGATCGATCTCGCGGTGCACAGCCTGAAGGACCTGGAGACCGTGCTGCCGCCCGGCATCGTGCTCGCCTGCACGCTGCGGCGCGAGGATCCGCGTGACGCCCTGATCCTCGGCGACGCGTGCGGCAGCTTCGATCCCGCGTCGAACGGCCGCGACTATGCCTGTCTGCCGCAGGGTGCCCTGATCGGCACCGCCTCGGTGCGGCGACAGGCGCAGCTGCTGCATGCGCGGCCCGACCTGCGCGTCGCCATGCTGCGCGGCAACGTGCAGTCGCGCCTGGACAAGATCCGGCACGGCGTCTGCGACGCCAGCCTGCTGGCGCTCGCCGGGCTGCGCCGGCTCGGCCTGGATCACGAGGCCTCGGTGGTGCTGGATCCCGCGATCATGGTGCCGGCCGGCTGCCAGGGCGTGGTCGGGATCACCGCGCGCGAGGACGCCACCGAGCTGCGCACCCTGCTGAAGACGATCGAGGACCAGGACTCGCGCTACACGGCGACCGCGGAGCGCACCCTGCTGCAGAGCCTCGACGGCTCTTGCCGCTCACCGATTGGCGCCCACGCGGAGATGCGCGCCGACGGACGGCTGCACCTCACCGGCCTGGTCGCGCGCGAGGACGGCTCATTCCTGCTGCGCCGGAGCCTGTCGGGACCGGCAGAGGATGGCTGCGTGCTGGCGGAGGAGCTGGCCTGCTCGCTGCGGGCCGACAGTCCCTCGGATATCTTCGCCTGAGGCGTTCAGCCCGCGCCGAATCGGATCGCAGCCACCGTCGAGTAGATCAGCGCCAGCGCATCCTTGTTGAGCGGCTCGGCGGAGCCCGGCGTGATCAGTCGGTTCTGCACGTCGCTCAGGGCCTCGACCGCCTGCACCGTGTTCGGATCGACGTCGGACCGGTTTGCGACCGGCATCAAGTATAGGAGAAGAAGTGCGTGGGTGTTGACGTGCTCGGCATTGAGCGCCGAACGAAGGCAGGACCCCCCGCGACCGACATCGACCACGCGCGCGGAGGGGTCGTCAGAGAAGGCTTTCCTTGCGAGCATATGTGCTACTCCATCGGGAACATCGTCTTCGCTTGCTCGACATTGTTGGACCCATCGGGCTTGTCCGCATCCGCAAAATCTTTATTGAAGTATCCAGATGCGCAGCCATTCTAAATTATGGAACGATCCCGTTGGCCTCCTGTCACGGCAGTTCTGCCTGCTTTTGTTTCCTACTTTGATGAGAGTTCGGCAATGTCTAATTATCGCCGACCGTGCCGACGATCAAACTGCTGCGCTGCAACACGAAGATCGCCAATTGCCGGCGATTTGCGGCCCGTGCCAGCAACGATCGGCAGCCTGGAGCCGATGAACTTGCTCTAGATCATTGTTATAGCAACCGATTTACGTCTCAGGCCGATCTAGCCCGAGACGATCGGGCTGGAGCTGCGCACCAAGCTGTGCTGCAGGGGCTTGCAGCTGCTCAGGGATGCCGTTTCGGCTCCCGCATCCACACCGTACTCTCCGCGCAGGGCGCCGTGCAGCCCTGGGTCATGCGGCTGCGGCCTGCGGTTGCCCAGCGAGGTGGGCAGGCTCCGGCCCAGAACCAGCAGGCGCCTGCCCTGCGGCACCACTTGGCGGGGCAGTGAGAGGTAGGCCGGTCCGAGTGCTCGGATGCGCTGCCCGATCTCGCGGTAGATCGAGGCGGCCGAGCCGACCGCGAGGCGCGAGCGCCACGGCAGGTAGGCCAAGCCCTGATGACCGCTCGCATAATAGATCTCGGCCAGATCCAGCACCCGGGTTACCGCCTCGAAGACCGGCCCGGGCCGTCGCAGCTCACTCGGCGCCAACCAGCTCGCCGGCAGGTACACCCGGTCGCGTTGCGCATCCTCGACCACGTCGCGGGCGATGTTGGTCAGCTGCATCGCGACCCCGAGATCGAGCGCGTGCGGTGCCGCGAGCGGATCGCGCACGCCGAGCAGCCGGCACATCAGCAGCCCGACCGTGCCGGCGGCGCCATAGGCATAGCGCAGCAGCGCGGCGACGTCGGCGATCCGCACCGGTCCCAGATCGCCGATCATGGTATCGATGAGCCTTGCCGCGACCATCGGATCGAGGCCGTGGCGCGTGGCGAGCCTCAGGAAGCCATCCACCGCCGGATGCGTCGCCTCGCCCTCCAGCATCGAACGACGCAGCGAGAGCAGGGCGATCCTGGCGCTGTCGCGATCGTCGGCCTCGTCGGCCAGGTCGTCGACGTGGCGGCAGAAGCTGTAGAGCTCCGCGGCGTCGTCGAGCAGGTCGCGCGGCAGCAGGTTGCCCGCCAGCCGGAAGCTGCGGCCATGGCGGCTGAGGGTGGCGAGCGCGGTCGTCGGCCGGGTCGGATCCGCCTGCGGCCGCGACCGCAGGCTCATCGCCGCCAGGCCATCGTGTGCTGCGTGCGCAACAGGTTCTCCGCCACCTTCGCAGACGTCAGCACGCCCGGCAGTCCGGCGCCCGGATGCGTCCCGGCGCCGACCAGGAGCAGCCCGTCCAGCTCCTCCGACAGGTTATGGAACCGGAACCAGGCCGACTGGGTCAGCCGCGGTGCGACGGAGAAGCCCGCACCGTGCAAGCTGCGATAGTCGACGGCGAAGTCCCGCGGCGTCATCCACGAGCAGGTGCGCAGCGCCGCCCGCACGCCGGGCAGCTCTCGCGCCTCCAGCATCTGCAGCACCCGCTCGCGCAGGATCGGGCCGGCGGTGGCCCAGTCGATCGGCGCGCGCAGGTTCGGCACCGGCGCCAGCACGTAGAAGGCGTCGCATCCCTCCGGCGCCGCCTCCGGGTCGGTGGCGGTCGGACGATGCAGGTAAAGGCTGAGGTCGTCGGGAAGTGTCGCCTGCCGGCCGAACACCTCGTCGAGCAGCGACTTCCATCGCGTGCCCAGCAGGATGGTATGGTGCGCGGTGTCAGGATACCGTCGGCTGGTGCCGAAATACAGCACGAACAGGCCCATCGAGAAGTGCAGGCGGGCCAGCCGCCGGTCGGTCCAGACGCGCCGCGCCAAGTCGGGCAGCAGCTGCGCGTAGAGTGCCGGCGCATCGGCGTTGGCGATCACCAGGTCAGCCGGCAGACGTCGCCCGTCGACGAGGCTCACCCCGCTCACCCGCCGAGGCCGGCGTCGCGGCAGCCCGCCCGATCGCTCGGGAGCAGACACTTCGATGCGTGCCACGTCCGCGCCGGTCAGCACCGAAACACCCTGCCTGCGCGCGAGGTCGCCGAGGGCTGCGACCAGCGCGCCGGTGCCTCCCTGCGCAAACCACACGCCCCAGCGACGCTCCAGATGCTGGATCAGCGCGTAGATGCCGCTGGTGTGGAAGGGATGGCCGCCGACCAGCAGCGGCTGCAGGCTGAACACCCGTCGCAGGTAGGGATCACACAGGCAGGACGCCACCAGCGACGCCACCGAGCTGTGGCCGCCGAGGCGTAGGATCGCCGGGAACGCCCGCAGCATGACGGAGAGACGATGGAACGGCTGGGCGCCGTAGCGCTCGTAGCCGATCGCGTATAATCGCGCCGCCCTCGCCAGCAGGCGGTCGTAGCCCGCGACGTCGTCCGGTGCCCACGCGGCGATGCGCGCCCGCATCGCCACGGCATCACCGTCGTAGTCGAAGCGGCGGCCATCGGCGAAGCTGACGCGATAGAATGGCGAAACCGGCAGCAGCGCCACGTGGTCCGACAGGCGCTCGCCGAACAGCGCGAACAACTCCTCGATCAGGAACGGCGCGGTGATGACCGTGGGTCCCGCATCGAAGCTGAAGCCGTCCTGCTTCAGCACGCGTCCGCGGCCACCGAGCTGATCGAGCCGCTCGAGCAGCGTCACCTCGTGCCCGAGGGCGCGGGCCCGAAGTGCGGCTGCCAATCCTCCGAATCCAGCACCGATCACGATGACCCGGCGAACTGGCACGCCGTGCATGGTGTCCTCCGGAGGTCATCGTCCTCGCCTCAGTCGCGCATCGTATCGGACATCGTGAAAGCTTGTCGAGCCTGGGGCGCGCGCGTCCGGCGGGTCTTGGATCGCGGTCTCGTCCGGCCTCCTGGCGCCGCGGCGCCGGTCGCTTTGGGGCTTCCCTCGCGTCTGGCAGCTCACGACGTGGCGACTGGATCCAGTCGGTCCGCACGCGGTGCCCGTCCATCCTGCCTCGCGATCCGAACCGCCGGAAGTCCGGCCAGGGCCTGTCGCGGCATCGGCCGGCCGAGAAGATATCCTTGCAGCTGGTTGCACTTCTCGAGCCGGAGAATCTCGTGCTGTTGCGGTGTCTCCACGCCTTCGGCGATGACGGTGAGCTTCAGGCTGTGGCCGAGCGCGATGATGGCGCGCACGATCGCGATCGACTCCCTGCTGTTCCCGAGATTGGTGATGAAGGACCTGTCGATCTTGATCTTGTCGAACGGGAAACGCTGCAGGTAATTGAGGCTGGAGTAGCCGGTCCCGAAATCGTCGAGCGAGATCCTGACCCCGAGCCGCTTGATCTCGCAGAGCAGCCGCAGTGCGCGATCCGGATCGTCGATCAGCACGCCCTCCGTCACCTCGATCTCGAGCCGGTCCGGCGACAACCCGGTGCGTGCCAACGTCTCGGCGATCTGCTGCGGCAGGTCCTGCTGGCGGAACTGCACCGGCGACAGGTTGACCGCGATCTGCGCCTTGCTCGGCCAGGTCGCCGCCTCGGCGCAGGCGGTCCGCAGCGCCCAGGAACCGAGCTGGTCGATCTGTCCGGTCTCTTCCGCCATCAGGATGAAATCCTTCGGCGAGACCGTCCCGCGCTGCGGGTGGTTCCAGCGCGCCAGCGCCTCGAAGCCCCTGATCTCGCCGGAGACGCAGCATGTCAGCGGCTGGTAGTGCAGCTCCAGCTCCTCGCGCTGGATCGCACGACGCAGATCATGTTCGAGCGCGTGGCGGACCTGCAGCCGCTGGTCCATCTCGGCGTCGTAGAAGCGGAACGCGTTGCGTCCTTCCGCCTTGGCGCGATACATCGCGATATCGGCGCTTCTCAGCAGTGCCAGCCCGTCCTCACCGTTTGCGGGATGCAGCGCGATCCCGACCGAAGCGCCGACCACGACCTGCTTGCCCATGATGGTGAACGGCGAGGACAGGCTTTCGATGATGCGCTGGCTCAGATCCGCCCCGGAGGCCGCCGGATCTGCGGCCGTGACCAGGATGGCGAACTCGTCGCCTCCCATGCGCGCCACCGTATCGCCGGGCTGCATCATCGCAGCCAGGCGCTGCGATACCTGGATCAGCAGGTCGTCGCCCGCGGCATGGCCGAACTGATCGTTCACTGCCTTGAAGCGATCCAGATCGAGGCAGAGCACCGCGAGGCGACCCTGAACACGCGATGCGGCCGCGATCGCCTGAGTCAGGCGCTCGCTCAGCAGCAACCGGTTCGCCAGCCTGGTCAGAGGATCGTGCCGGGCCAGATGCACCAGCTTCGCCTCGGCCTGACGACGTGCCGTCAGGTCACGCACGGCGACCGCGGTGGCGGCCCTGCCGCTATAGTCGATCCGCCGGGCGTGGAACTCGGTTGGGATCGGAGAGCCGGCCGCATCGAGCAACTCGACCTCGCCGCTGATCGTAGCACTCGGGTCGAGCTGATGATCAAGCTCGAGCCAGCCGGGGTCGGATGCGACGACGAACTCGGTCATGTCGTGATCGATCAGGTCGTCCCTTGATCGTCGGAGCATGGCGCACAGCGCTTCGTTCACGTTCAGGATCGTTCCGCGGTGATGAATGACGATGCCTTCGAACGAGACGTCCGCGAGCTGCTGCAGCCGGGCTCGATCCAGCTTCTGCGTCAACCCGTCCATGGCGACCAGGTTGTCGCGGAAAACCTCGACAGCGTCGGCAACGTCACGGAGCTCGTCATGCCGCTCACCGCCCGGGATCTCTGCGACACGTTCGCCTCCGGCAAGCCGGCGCATGACGGCGACGATACGCCCGATCGGCCTGACGATGCTGCAGGTGATCAGGTAGGAGAAGGTCATGCTGATCATCAGGGCGAGCACCGTGCCCCCGTAGATCAGGCCGTTCGCTTCCACGTGTCCCTCCGCCATCCGTCGAAGCTGGTTCTCGCTGATCCGGTCGGCGGATCGGAGCATGTCGTCCATGCTCATGAGGACCTGGCCGAGCAGCGCCGGCTGGACCCTCTGCGCGTCCACGATGGTGTTGAAGTCCGCGTCGTATTCGGTGATGCGTGAGCGCAGGGTGCTCAGAACCTTGTGCACGTCCGTATCAGGCACGTCGCCCGCCAGGGTCTTGACGAAGACCTGCATCCGCTCGGTGGCCTGACGGACGCGGCCCGCCGCGGCCTCGCTGCCGACTCGCAGGAAATCCCGCTCGGCCATCGCAGCCTGCTGACTGAAGACGATGATCTGCTGGGCGATCTGGCGTCCTGCCGCGGCGGTCGCGGCGAGGTCGCGCGCATCATCCAGATTGCCGACGGCGTTTATGATCCCCGTGCCGAATCCTGCGTAGAGGCTGTTGCCGTCGCTCTCCACGATGCCGGCCTGTGCAACCAGCTTCCCGGTATCCATCGGATCGGGAGACGCGATCATGCTGCGATAGCTGGCGGCCGCCTCGCGAAGCGGCTCGAGCACCTTCTCCGAAGGCAGGCGCAGGGCGATGTCGGCGATGGAGACGTCCATCGCGTCCAGCTTCAGCAGCAGCGCGCTTCGGTGGCGGGGGTCGCGATCGGCGACGAAGCTGGCGGTCTGGTCGTGAACGCCGGATAGTGCGTTCTCGAACTGGAGTCCGATCTCCAGGATGTCGGCGCTGGTCTTCAGGTCGATCGCGTTGTCCTTCAGCTGGCTAATGGCGGTCTCAAAGCGCGCAGCCTGCAGATCCGAGACCTGGCGGGCGACCTCGACCAGTTGATCCGCCACCGCCTTGCGTTCGGCGACCAGCCGGTTCTTGATCGCTTGGTTCGAGTCGAAGCTCCTCATGATCGTCTCGTAGAGCGCGAGGTTGCCCCGCAGCCGCCCGATGTTCGAGCGGTCGATCCGGTCGAAATGGTATGGTCTGAGCCCCGCGATCGCCGTCTTGACCTGCAGCACGGCGAGGGAGGCCAGATCCGGAGCCGCGCCGCGCACCACTTGGTCGGTGGCGACGTGGAGACGGTCGATGTCCTGCACGAGTGACTGCGCCGCGGACGATGCCGCGACCCGCCGGCTGTAATCCCTCAGCCCGAGCCAACCGACCCCTGCCACCACGAGTGTCAGCAGCATCATCGCCACGAAGCCGCCTGCGATCCTTACGCCGATGCGCATGACGTCTTCCGTTCCGAGGCTAGGCACACGATGCCGGGCATGGCGGTCCTCTGAGAACGGGAGCTACCGCAGGAGCCTGTTGGAAGACGCGGCCCAGTATCATTGGAGTAGAAAGCTTAAGATTGACTTAGCGTTATGGCTTCTCGCGCATTACCGATCCTGCGCGGCGCCCGCTGTTGCGCCGCCTCGTATACGGCGTCCGGCGCATGAAGCGGTTTACTTGAGCCTCGAGCGGATGGTAAGCCGCTGCCTTCGCCGGGTTAGCACAGTGGTAGTGCAGCGGTTTTGTAAACCGAAGGTCGGGGGTTCAAATCCCTCACCCGGCAT
>CAXTOC010000100.1:0-5174 GCA_964245725.1 uncultured Acetobacteraceae bacterium
GCGCGGGCAGGCGCGGGCGCAGGCGCTGGCGGCGCGGCTGGACGCGGCGTCGCTGCCGGCGGAGCGGGGCTGGGTGGTGTCCGTCGATGCCGGCGGGCTGCATCTGGGCCGCAGCGTGCGCGGCGTTGGCGCGCGCTATCATCTCGAGGCGAGCGCGCTGCGCAGCGCCGACGTGCTCTGGCTCGCGGAGCGTGCCGAGCTGCTGGCGCGCGACTTCGGCGCGGAGCCGGCGATGCTTTCGCTAGACAGCCACGACGCCGCAGTGGCCGGCCCGGCGAGCGCCTATGATCGCATCCTGGCGCAGGGCCGCAAGGGCTTGGCGATCCAGCGCTTCAAGGGTCTAGGCGAGATGAACGCGGAGCAGCTCTGGCGCACGACGCTGGACCCCTCGGCGCGGACCTTGCTGCAGGTCAAGGTGGGCGACATCGAGAGCGCGGCGCTGGTGTTCTCGACCCTGATGGGCGACGTGGTCGAGCCGCGTCGCGACTTCATCGTCGGCAACGCGTTGAAGGTGGCGAACCTGGACGTGTGACGCACCGTCCGGGCGGCGATCCGCGCGCTGGCTTCACCAGCCCATGCTGCCGGGCACCCCCTTGAACGGTCCCTTGAGATCGCTGGTGATCCAGCCGCCGTAGAACCCGCCGGGTTGCGGCGTCACCCGCTCGTCGCCGACGAAGCAGCCATCCATCGGACCGGCATAGACGGCGAGATGGTCGCGCAACAAGGCGAAGCCGGGCGTGGGGTCGGGATAGCTCCAGGCTGCCGAGCCGGCGAAGCGGCCGCCGGCGCGCAGGCTCCAGTAGCGGGCGAGGCCCTTCCACTCGCACAAGCTGCTGCCGGGAGCCGGCTCCAGCACGCCCTCGGCGAAGGCATCGCGCGGCAGGTAGTAGACCGGCGGATGGCTGGTTTCGAGCACGCGGAACGCGGCCAGCGTGTCGGCGACCGTGATGCCTCCGAACACGATGCGTATCGGTGCGGCGACCGGCTGCAATGCCGGCGGTCTCGGATAGGCCCAGACATCTTCCATCGTAGTCACGCACTCCGCCTCTTCTGGCGGACGCATGGTATCACGCGGGGCCGGCGCGCCCAGGTGGCTTAAGGGAGCGGGAGCATCGTAACGCGCCGGTTCGGCCCGGGCCGCCTCGCCGCGCTGTCGCTGATGATCCGCATGCCGGACGGGCGTCAAGCTGCTGCGGCTCGCGGGCGCGTTGGCAGTGCCTCGTCGCGCACCTCCAGGGTAAATCGCACCGCGAACTCGATGATCGAACCCGTCCGTGGCGCCGCCAGCGCGCCGAGCGGGATGACGCCACTCAGGCACGAGAGCAGTGCGGCGAAGAGGAACGGCACGCGCATCTGCGGCCGGATCTCGCGCCGCTGCTCCGGGGTGACGGTGCCGTGCCTCGTCGCGCCCGCACCTCGCGCATCAGGAACACGATGATCCAGATCGGGTCGATGAAGTGCCAGTAGAGGCCGTAGATCTCGACCCAGTTCTGGTGCTGCCGCAGGAAGACTGGCTGCCCCGCGCGACGGGTCATCCACAGCGGGATGCTGACGCCGGTGGTGCGCAAGAGGATCGAGGCCGGACTGCCGGAGCGTGTAGAGGCGAGGCAGGAACGGCGTCATGTGCTCGACGTCGTCCTGGTACTGCTCGTAGTCCGTGAGCAGCAGGAACAGGCTGTCGAGGCTTACGGTCGCCAGCATGCAGCGGACCATCCGGTCACCATGGCCGAGGCCGGACAGCACGACGGCGGCCGACACGGTCCGGCTCGAGCAGATCAGCACCGGAGGAAAGATCAGCACCCGGCGCGGCACGGTCCGGCTGGTTGAAGAACGGCAATGTCCAGCCCCGGTCGTCGGCACGCGCGTTCCGGCTCGCAAGCCCACAGAGCGCTCGGGAGGCCGCTGTCAGCTTGAGGAACCGACGTCGATGGGGCTCGCGGTCAGCTTCGATACCGCCGCATCCTCACGCGGCGGCATCCGAAACGCCAGCGTTTCGATGACCGACAGGGTCCCGCCGCGCGCGATGGCAGATGATGCAGAACGACATAATCTGACTAGGCCAGTTCGGACAGGACGAGGGATACGACGAGCGCGGCGGCGACGTTGCCGAGGAGAACTAAGCGGAGATCGCATCTGCGTCGGGAGCGAGGACTCGACGCACGTCCACGATCGAGAACCCTGGCGGTTTGCGGCAAGGCGCAGCGCAGGCGGGGCGCTGCCGAGGCGGCACGCGACATGCTCCACCCCGTCGCCTTCCCGACCTTCCGCCGCCGGCTTGCAGTGGCGCCTTACATGACGATGCCCTGCGCGTTACGGCGACCGTCGCTCGACCCGCGATCCGCTCAACCTTGCGGTGCGGACCCCTCTCCTTCGTCGAGATCGGGATCGTCCGTGACGATCTCGGGATCCGGCTGTCGCGCGGGGCGCCGGTTCTTGCGCGGCGGCTTCGGCGCCGCGGCGACAGGCTTGGCCGCGAGCTGAGCTTCGAGCGTGTCCGCGTGTTCGCGCGCCTCGGTCGCGATCTGCTTGAGCTCCTTGTTCTTCTCACGAAGCCTGACCACCGTCCGCTCGAGCTTGCCGAGCTGGATCTCGAGCTCGGCCCGATTCGGCTTCGCCGCGCGCGCGGCTGGACGCGCGATCGCGCCACGCGTCGCAGACGACTTGACGGGCTTCGCGGCGGAGGCCGGCGTGGCCTTCTTCGTGCCGGTTGATCCGATCGGCCGGCCGGGCTTGCGCTTCGGGGCTTCGACCGCCGCGCGCGGCCTGGTGGAGTTGCTCGTGTTCGTGCCGCGCGCCATGATGCGTTCCTGCTGCAATGATGATCGGGCCGTCGATCAGTATAGATCCGCACGCAGCATATACGGTTCCGAACCCAGTTCAATTACCGTCGGTGGATCACGATCCGGCGGAAACTCTGGACGCCGACGCCGATGAGATCGCGAGCCGTCAGGCCGCCCTGACGCTTGTGACGAAGGCACAGACTTCGGTGGAGAGACGACCGGTCTGGCGGGCAAGCTTGCCGGCAGCGTCGAGCACCTGCGCGGCGGCAGCCTCGGTTTCGTTCGCGGCTCGGCCCACGCCGGCTATGTTCTCGGTCACCTCGGACGTGCTGGTCGAGGTCCGCTGCACGTTGTGCGCGATCTCCGCGGTCGCAGCACCCTGCTGTTCGACCGAGGCGGCGATGGTGTCGGCGATCATGCTGACCTCCTCGATGGTCGCGGTGATCGCGCGGATCGCCGCGACCGCGTCGCCGGTGGCGTTCTGGATCTGACCGATCTGCTCGCCGATCTCGTCGGTGGCCTTGCTGGTCTGCTGCGCGAGAATCTTGACCTCGCTGGCGACGACCGCGAAGCCCTTGCCGGCATCGCCGGCGCGCGCCGCCTCGATCGTGGCGTTCAGGGCGAGCAGGTTGGTCCGACCCGCGATCGTGGTGATCAGTCCGATGATCTGACCTATCCTCTGCGCGGCCGCGGACAATTCGAGCACGATCCGGTCCGTGTCGCGTGCGTCTCGGGCAGCCTGTTGGGAGATGCGCGCGGAGTGCGCCACCTGCTGCGTGATCTCGCGGATCGAGGCGCTGAGCTGCTCGGCCGCCGAGGCCACGCCCTGCACGCTCATGCTGGCTTGCTGCGCCGCGCCGGTGACCAGCGACGCCTTCTGGTCGGCGAACGATGCCTGCGAGGACATGGCGCCCGCCGCCTGCTCCAGCTCGCTCGACGCCGAGGACAGGACGCTCACCAGCTGGCCGACCTTGTGCTCGAAGTCGTCCGCCATCCGGCCGAGCATCAGTTTCTGCTCGCTCGCGGCGACGGTTCTCGCCAGATCCTGCTCGCGTCGCAGCCGCTCCGTCTCGATCAGGTTCTGCTTGAACACCTCGACCGACTGCGCCATCTCGCCGATCTCGTCGCGCCTGTCGCGCCCCTCGACGGCGACGGACATGTCGCTGTCCGACAGGCGCTTCATCAGCCGCGTCATTCGACGGATCGGCAGCGACACGCCGCTCACCAGGAGGATGCCGAGCAGGCCGCACACGATTGCGGCCGCGGCAACCACCGCGAAGACGATGACGCGGGTCCGGTCATAGATCCGCGCGCTCTCGTCCGACGCGCGCTTGCCCTGGGCGACGTTGAAGGCGAGATCCTCGATCAGCAGCGTGTTACAACGCGTGAACGCGGTGTTGTCGGCGCCGGCATACAGCGCATCGGACTCGAGCTGGCTGCCGCTGCCCGCGGTCTGCGCCATCTCCTTGCTGGCCTGCAGGTAGGCGGACCAGCCGGAGTCGAACTGCCGGAGCAGCTGCTCGTCCCTGGTGCCGCGGGCGATCAGCCGCCCGTATTCGTGGCGCAAACCGTCGACCGCCGCCTGCGCGCGCGCCAGGCGCTTGATCGCGGCGTTGTGGCCGAACGAGGAGCCCATGATGTCGACGCTGGCTTCCGCCAGCCGATCGTCGCGCAGCGCCGCGAGCAGCTCTCCCATCACCTGAACACGCGGCAGCCACTGGTCGCGCAGTTCCACCGTGTGCAGGTTGACCGCCCCCATCCGGTCGATCGCTGTGATGCCCAGGCCCATGACCATGAGCAGCACCAGCGCGAAGGCGCCGCCGATTTTGCCGAAGATCGTCAGGCCGTTCTTTCTCGCCAAGGCAACCTCCGCTCCATCAGGGCGACCGAATGGAGCACAGGAGGCATGAAGGAGCGGTTAAGCGACCGGCAGACCGGGCGGCACGAGAGGGGTGATCGCGGTCAGTCCTCCGGCCGGAAGCCGCGATCGCGCTTGGTCGTCGCGCGGTGGCTCTTGGCGGCGAGACGGCGCTGTCGCTCGCCGTAGGATGCGCGGGTCGGTCTGCGATGCACCGGGATCCTGGCCGCCTGCGCGATCAGCTCGATCAGCCGATCCATCGCCTCCTGACGGTTGCGCTCCTGCGAGCGGAACCGGCGCGCGGTGATGACGATGACGCCGTCGCGGGTGCATCGGCTGCCGGCAAGAGCCTGCAGCCGCCGCTTCACCGGATCGGACAGCGAAGCGGTGGCGCGCGCGTCGAAGCGGATCTGTGCCGCGGTCGCCACCTTGTTGACGTTCTGACCGCCGGGTCCGCCGGCCTGGATGAAGCTGATCGCGACCTCGCCGGCATCGATGGCGCCGCGATCGGCGATGACGGGCTCGCGCAGCTCCGG
>CAXTOC010000100.1:5184-8880 GCA_964245725.1 uncultured Acetobacteraceae bacterium
ACCTCGCCGTCATCGATGGCGACGCCCGGCGCTACTTCGATGCGCACCGGACGTCCGGACTTGCGTCGCTCGAGGTTCCAGGAGCGCCATAGCCGCCACCGCCCGGCGTCTCGATGGTGATCGCGTCGCCTGCCATGAGGCGCATCTGGGCGATGCCGCCCACGCGCTCGATGCGCCCGTCGGCGCGCTCGATGCTCTGCCGCCCGGCGGCTCCGGCGAGGCCGCCGCGCAGGCCGAAGGGCGGGAACTCGCGTCGCGAGGAGACCAGCACCGCCTGCATCGGGGCGAGGAAGCGCAGGCGTCGCACCGCGCCGTCGCCGCCGCGACGCGCACCCCGGCCGCCGGACCCGGCACGCACCGCGAACCGCTCGACGCGCACCGGATAGCGCAGCTCCAGCACCTCCGGATCGGTCATGCGGGTATTGGTCATGTGGCTCTGCACCGCGTCGGCGCCGTCGAGAGCGGCGCCGGCGCCGGTGCCGCCGCAGATGGTCTCGTAATATTGCCTGGTGTCGTCGCCGAACAGCAGGTTGTTCATCGTCCCCTGGCTGCAGGCCAGGAGATCGAGGGCCGCGAACAGGGCGTTGCACGCCGCCTGCGAGACCTCGGTATTGCCGGCGACGACGGCGGCGCCGGACCTCGGCGAGAGGAAGGTGCCGGGCGGGATCACGATGCGCAGCGGCACCAGGCAGCCGTCGTTGAGCGGGATGTCGTCTCCGGCGAGGCAGCGGAACACGTACAGCACGACCGCGCGCAGCACCGCGGGCGGGGCATTGAAGTTGTCTGCCCGCTGCGGCGAGGTGCCGGTGAAGTCGATGATCGCCTCGCGCGCGGCGGCGTCGACGCGGACCGCGACCCGCAACTGGCTCGCATCGTCCATCCGGTAGGTGAAGCTGCCGTCACGCAGCCTGGTGATCGCGCGACGCACGCTCTCCTCGGCGTTGCGCATCACCTGCAGCATGGCGCGGCGCAGGCTCTCGCGGCCGTGCAGGGCGAGCAGCCGGTGCAGCTCGGCGCTGGCGCAGGCGTTGGCGGCGATCTGCGCGCGTATGTCGGCGACGTTGACGTCGGGGCTGCGCGCGGGATTTGCCGAGCCTGCCAGCAGGGCGCGGAACTCGGCTTCGCGGAAGCGGCCGTTCGACACCAGCAGGAAGTCGTCGATGACGATGCCTTCCTCCTCGAGATGACGGGAGAAGGCCGGCGTCGATCCGGGTACGCTGCCGCCGATGTCGGCGTGGTGGCCGCGCGAGGCGGCGAAGAACACCGGCGTGTCGCCGTGGGTTTCGAATACCGGCGTGACCACGGTGACGTCGGGAAGATGAGTGCCGCCGTCGAAAGGGTTGTTCAGCGCGATCACGTCACCCGGCCGCAGCCGATGCGCGCGACGGCGCAGCACGGTGCGCACGCTCTCGCCCATCGCGCCGAGATGCACCGGCACGTGCGGCGCGTTGGCGACGAGCGCGCCCGCTTCGTCGAAGATGGCGCAGGAGAAATCCAGTCGCTCGCGTATGTTGACGCTCTGAGCGGTGTGCTGCAGCACCGCGCCCGCCTGCTCCGCCACGTTCATGAACAGGTTGTTGAACAGTTCGGTGCGCGTCGGGTCCGCATCCGCCTCCTCGGCCTGTCGCGGGATCGCGATCGTCGCGTCGCCCGCATCGCGCAGGATCATGTCGTCGCCGGTGATCTCCGCACTCCAGCCCGGCTCGATCACGGTGGTGGCGTTGGCCTCGCTGACCAGGGCCGGCCCGTGCAGCCGGTCGCCGGCGCGCAGGGCCGCCCGCTCGAACAGCGGCACCTGGTGCGCGCGTCCGCCGCTCCAGACCTCCACCGTGTCCACCGGCCGCAGCACCTCTTCGGCATGGCGTGGCGGCGCCTGCGGCAGCGACAGCGGTTCGCCCTCGGCGCGCGCCTCCACCACCACCGCGTCGACGATGAGCGCGCGCCCCGACGCCTCGAAGCCGAAGCGCGCCCGATGCTGCGAGGCGAACTGCTGCGCCATCGTCTCGATGCCGTCGAACGGCACGATCAGCACGGCGTCGCTGCCCTCGTGACGCAGGTGCAGGCGGCGCTCGGTGAGGATCGGGGACGCAGAGGCGACCTGCTCGGCGAGCTCGCGCTCCGCCGCCTGCGACAGGGTGTCGGCGAGCGTGCGCAGCGGCGGCATCGCCTCGGGCGTGAGCGGCATCTCGACCGCCTGCTCGCGCATCACGCTCTGCTCGGCGAGACCCATGCCCAGTGCCGACAGGATGCCGGCGAACGGATGGATCAGGATGGTGCGCATGCCGAGTTCCCGTGCCACCAGGCAGGCATGCTGGCCGCCGGCGCCGCCGAAGCAGTGCAGGACGAAGCCGGCCGGATCCTGGCCTCGGCGCACCGAGACCTCCCGGATCGCGCCTGCCATGTGGGCGACGGCGATGCGCACGAAGCCTTCGGCCAGCATACGCGGCTGCTGGCGGATGCCGGTCTCGGCCGCGACCTGCTCGGCGAGTTCGGCGAAGCCCCGCCGCACGGCCTGGGCGTCGAGCGGGGCGTCGCCGCCTGGTCCGAACAGCGCCGGGAAGTGGGCGGGCTGGATCTTGCCGAGGCAGATATTGGCATCGGTCACGGTCAGCGGGCCGCCGCGGCGATAGGCGCGCGGGCCGGGATCGGCCGCGGCACTCTGCGGCCCCACCCGCAGCCGAGTGCCGTCGAAGCGCAGGATCGAGCCGCCGCCGGCGGCGATGGTGTGGATCGCCAGCATCGGCACGCGCAGCCGCAGGCCGTCGATCACGGTCTCGAAGCGACGCTCGAGCGCGCCGGCGTAGAGGGCGACGTCGGTGGAGGTGCCGCCCATGTCGAAGCTGATCACCCGTTCGAAGCCTGCGGCCATCGCGGTGCGGGCCGCGGCCACGATGCCGCCGGCCGGCCCGGACAGGATGGCGTTGCGGCCGGCAAAGTGCTCGCCGTCGACGAGACCGCCATGCGACTGCATGAACAGCAGCCGAGTGTCGGGGAGCGACGCCCTGAGCCGGTCGACGTGCCGGCGCAGCACCGGGGTGAGGTAGGCGTCGACGACGCTGGTCTGCGCGCGCGGGATCAGGCGCAGCAGCGGACTGACCTCGTGGCTCGCGGAGATCTGCGCGAATCCCGCCGAGCGCGCCAGCGTGACCAGCCGCTGCTCCATCCGCGGATGGCGCCAAGCGTGGATCAGCGCGATCGCGCAGCACTCGATGCCATCGGCACGAGCCTGTTCGAGGGCGGCGCGGGCGGCGTCCTCGTCGAGCGGCTCGATCTCGCTGCCGTCGGCGCCGATGCGGCCGGTGATCTCGACGCAGCGCTCGTGCAGCGGCGCCGGTCGGGTGATGGCGAGGTCGAACAGATTCGGCCGGGCCTGATCGCCGATCAGCAGCAGGTCGGCGAAGCCGCGATCGAGCAGCAGCAGCACGCGGGCGCCGCGTCGCTCGAGCAGGGCGTTGGTGGCCACCGTGGTGCCCATCCGCACGCTCTCGATCTCCGCGGCCGGAATCGGGGCACCGGCCGGCAGGCCGAGCGACAGGGCGATGCCGGCCAGGGCCGCATCCTCCCCTGCACCACGATCGCTCAGCAGCTTGCACGTGGACAGGCGGCCCTGCGGATCGCGCGCGATGATGTCGGTGAAGGTGCCGCCGCGGTCGATCCAGAAACGCCACCCCGTCCGCGCGGCACGCGGTGCGGCGA
>CAXTOC010000101.1:0-8843 GCA_964245725.1 uncultured Acetobacteraceae bacterium
GTCTGCGGGTGGGAGGCGCCTCGGGTGGTGAGGGGCGGATCGACCGGGGCGGCATGTTGTTTGGGTGGATGATCGCCGTTGTGCACAGGGCGGGACGATGCATGAACTCGGGGGCGGTGTCATGGGGGAGTCTCGAAAACTAGTGTATCTGCGCCGTCTGGGCGCCTGGCCGCTGCGCAGCGGCGTCGCCGCCGGTGCGCTCGCCTTGGCCGGCTGCGTCGGCGCTGCCGCGCCGCAGGCAGCGCCCGCCCCCGGATACGGCTATAGCTGCTCGGCTGGCGTCTACGTGTGCCAGCTGCCGGAGCAGGTGCCGCTGGGCTCGCAGTGCTCCTGCCCGGGTATTGGTGCGCCCTCCTACGGGACCGTGCGCTAGCCCCGCGGCGATCGTGCCGATCCTGGAGCATGATCCGATCGCCTTCGCTCACGGATCATGCTCTAGCCCATCGTTTTGACGATCATCTTTATCCGATCGAACGATGCTCTAGCTCTTGCTGCGGGAGCCCGGCTGGCCGCCCGACTGCACCACGTGCACCTTCTCCCCATCGTGCAGGTCGGGCGGCGGGTTGACCACCAGCGACTCCCCGCCCTTCAGACCGTCGCGGATCTCGGCCTTCTCGCCGAAGTCCCGGTAGATCGTGATCGGCATCATGCGGACCTGCTGGTCAGGCGTCACGGTGGCGACGCGCAGCCCCTTGGCATCGAAGATCAGCGCCGCGTCCGGGATCACCACCGTCGGCGAGGCGTCGCGCAACACGAACGCGACGTCGACGTACAGGCCAGGCGTGAGGGCGCCGTCCGGGTTCGGCACGTCGATCTCGACCAGCATCGAGCGCGAGTTCTGCGCCAGCGACACCGAGGTGCGCGAGACCTTGGCCCGGAACACCCGTCCCGGCAGTTCCGGCACGCTGACCTCGGCCTGCAGCCCGCTGCGGATGCCGGCGAAGTCGCTCTGCGGCACGTAGACCTCGCAGCGCAGCACCTCCTCCTGGTCGATATGGAACAGGGCGGTTCCGCTGCTGGTGTCGCTCTGCACCAGATCGCCGACATCGACGTCTCGCTGCGTGATCACGCCGTCGAACGGCGCCGTGACGCGCTCGAACCCGGTCAGCGCCACCAGCCGGTCGACCGTCGCCTGCTGCGCGCGCACGTTCGCCACCGCCACGCCGATACCGGCCTGGGCGCTGGCGATGCTCGAGGTCGACACCGCCGCGTTGGTGGTCTGCGTCTCGGCGTTCTGCTTGGTATCCCAGCCCTCGCCGGCCAGCGTCACCGAACGACGCTTGTTCGAGGCCGCGAGCTTGGTGTTGTCCTGCGCCTGCTTGAGCGACGCCTGCGCCTGCAGCACCGCCGCCTCCTGCTGGCCGAGCTGCGCCCGCGCCTGGTTGAGCTGCTCGTCGAGATCCGGGGCGGCGATGCGCGCCAGCAGGTCGCCCTTGCGGACGTGGCTGCCGATATCGACGCGGCGCTCGGCGATGAAGCCCGTGGCGCGGGCATACAGGTCGGCCTCGTCGTAGGCGACCGTCTGCCCGGGCAGGGTGGTCGTGTGCTCGTCGCGCACCTGCTTGGCCGGGGCGACGTGGACGTCCGGCACGAAGCTCTTGGATTGCTGCAGCGTCTCCATCGCCGCGGTGGTCTGGCGCCAGTGGATGAAGACGCCCCAGCACAGCAGCGCGATCAGCGGCACGATGACGTAGAGCGCGGCGCGGCGGCGCGGCGTGACCGGCTCCGGATGGTCCTCGCTCATACGTAGTCCTCCACGCGGCGTATCGAGCCGCGTCGCAACACGCTGTAAAGGAAGGGCACGAAAAGCAGGGTCGACACCGTGCCGACGGAGATGCCGCCGATCACCGCGCGCGCCAGGGCGGCGTTCTGTTCGCCGCCCTGTCCGAGATCGAGCGCCATCGGCAGCAAGCCCATGATCATGGCGCCCGCGGTCATCAGCACCGGACGCAGCCTGGTCTCGCCGGCGACGATGGCGGCCTCTTCCGCCGAGCAGTCCGTCTCCTCGCGATGCTCCCGGGCGAAGGTGACCAGCAGGATCGAGTTCGCCGAGGCCACGCCGACGCTCATGATGGCGCCCATCATCGAGGCGATGGAGAACGTCGTCTCGGTGATGAACAGGCTCATGATGATGCCGCAGAACACCAGCGGCAGTGCCGCCAGCACGACGAACGGATCGCCCCAGTCCTGGTAGTTCAGCACCATGAGCAGGTAGACCGCGATCACCGCCACCAGCAGCCCGACCTCGATGTGGCTGAACGCGCTGTCCATGCTCTGGATCTGGCCACGCACGATGATCTTGTCGGGTGCCTGCAGGTGCTTCTGCTCGTCGGCGACCACGGCGCGGATCCGCCCGGCGGCGGTGCCGAGGTCGGAATCCTGCACCGCCGCGTACACGTCGTAGGTCGGCTCGGTGTTGACGTGGCTGAGCACCGCCTGCTCGACGCTGCGATGGAAGGTGGCGACGTTGGTCATCAGCGAGATCGGCTGCGCCGGGTTGCGGTTGATGCCGCTCAAGGAAGGGCTGCTGGCCGGGACGTAGATCGGCGTGTTCTCGACCGTGTTGAGGGTGTCGGCGCGGTATTCCGGCGTCTGCACCGTGAGCTGCCAGGGGATCCCGGTCTTGGGGTCGGTCCAGAAGTTGGGAGAGACCTGGAACGAGCCCGACAGCGAGATATTGACCTGGTTGGCGACGTCGCGCTCGGTCAGGCCGAGCTCGAGTGCACGCTGGCGGTTGACGTCGGCGCGGAAGTCGGGCGCGTCGGTGATCTGCTGGACATGCACGTCGACCAGGCCGGGCAGGGCCTCCAGACGGTGCTGCAGGCGCTTCGCCGCGGCGAGGTCGACGTCCGGGTGGCGCCCGTGCACCTGGACGTCGATCTGCGACGGCACCCCGAAATCCAGGATCTGGGTGATCATGTCCGCGGGCTGGAAGTAGAATAGCGTATCCGGATAGCGCCGGCGAAGCTCCGTCCGCAGCTGCTTGGTCACCCGCGTCCCGGACACCCCGGGCGCGAAGGTCGCCAGGATCTGCCCGTCGTAGTAGGCCACGAAGGTGCCGTCGTTGAAGGCGAGGTTATAGTTGATCGAGGGCAGGCCGATATTGTCGACTACGGTCCGCACACGGTCCTTGCCGGCGACCTCGCGTATCGTGTCCTCGACGCCGCGGAACAGCTTGGCCGTCTCCTCGATGCGCAGCCCGGGATGGGCGCGCACGTGCAGCGCGATCTCGCCGGACTCGATCGCCGGGAAGTAGTCCTGGCCGAGGAACGGGAACAGGCAGCCGCCGATCACCAGCACGCTCGCCGCCACCGCGGCGGTCACCCAGCGATGCGCCATCACCGCGCGCAGCAGCCCGCCGTAGTAGGCCGCGAAGCGCTTGAAGCGACGCTCGAAGCCGCCGTGGATGCGGGCGAACCAGCCCGGCTTGCGGGCGGCGCGATCGCCGCGATCCTGGCGCTTGTCGTCGCGCTCGCCGTGCTCCGACGCCAGCAGCACGTCGATCAGGATCGGCACCAGCGTGCGCGACAGCAGGTAGGAGGCGAGCATGGCGAACACCACCGCCAGCGCCTGCGGCGTGAAGATGTATTTCGGAGCCCCGGTGAGGAACAGCACCGAGACGAAGGCCGAGCAGATCGACAAGGTCGAGATCAGCGTCGGCTTGGCGATGCTGGCACCGCCCTCGACCACCGACTCGCGGAACCCCTTGCCGCTCTCGAGCACGCGGTAGGTGTTCTCGATCGCCACGGTGGCGTCGTCGACCAGGATGCCGACGGCGAGTGCGAGGCCGCCGAGGGTCATGATGTTCATCGTCTCGCCGATCGCCGCACACACCGCGAGCGAGGTCAGGATCGCCAGCGGGATCGAGACCAGCACCACCAGCGTCGCCCGCCACGAGCCGAGGAACAGCAGGATCATCAGCCCGGTCAGCCCGGCGGCGATCAGGCCCTCCTCCGCCACGTCGCCGATCGCGCTCGAGACGAACACCGACTGGTCGAACAGGGAGATGATCTTGATGTCCTTGGGTGCGCCGGCGATGATCCCGGGCAGCATCGACTTGACCGTGTCGACGATGTCCAGCGTCGATGTCGAGCCGTTCTTGATCACCGGCAGCAGCAGACCGTTCTGGCCGTTGACGTGCACCATGTTCTGCTGCGGCGGCCCTCCGGCGCGCACGTAGGCGATGTCGCGCAGCAGGATCGGCGAGCCGTTCACGACCTTGACCGGGATGTCGTTGAGGCGGTCGAGGATCGAGGGCAGCGTGTTGATGTGCATGATGAACTGGGTCTGGCCGAACTTGGCCTGACCCGACGGCAGCACCAGGCTCTGCGCGTTGACCGCGTTGCTGACGTCCATCGGCGTGATGCCGTAGGCCGCAAGCGCGTGCGGATCGAGGTCCACCATCACCTGCTCGGGCACGCCGCCATAGGGCGGCGGCATGGTCGAGCCCGGGACGGTCTGCAGCGTCGAGCGCACCCGGAAGCGGACGAAGTTGTATACCGCCGCCTGGCTCTCGACGTTGGAGGTGGCGGCGACCTGGATCACCGGCACCGACGACGCGGAGAAGCGCAGCACCACCGGCGGCTGGATCCCGGCCGGCAGCACGCCTCGGATCGCGTTGGTCGCCGACGTCACCTGGGTCAGGGCGAGGCTGATATCGACGCCGGGCTGGAAATACACCTTGGTGATGGTGGTCCCCTGCAGCGTCGTGCTCTCCATGTCGCGTATGCCCACGACGTTGTTGGACAGCGCCAGCTCCTCGTAGCTGGTGACGTAGTTCTGCATGTCGGGCGTATCGAGCCCGGTGTAGGTCCAGATGATGGTGACCACCGGGATGTTGACGTCGGGCAGCACGTCCTTGGGCATCAGGAACGCCGAGGCGCCGCCGGCCAGCATGATCAGCAGCGACATGACGTAGAAGGTCACGCGGTACTTCAGCGCGAACGTGACGAGCTTCATGAGGTCCCTTCGGTGGCTGCCGGCCGCCGGCGTCGCCGGCTCTCAACGCGCGGCATGGGGATCGGGCTCCGGCAGCGCGAGAAATTCCAGGTAGGCGCGCACCACCGGCTCGGAAGGCCGCTGGTCGTGGCCGCGAAAGGCGGCGACGAGCTCCCAGCAGGGCTCGTCCTCGCAGCGCAGCGTCGCGGTCGCGATCGGCGCCCCGCGCGCGCTGCGCAGCCGCTCGGCGGCCAGCGTCTCCGGCACCAGCGCCACCCCCAGCCCTTGGGCTGCGAGCTCGAGCAGCATCGCGATGTCGTTCACCTCGAAGCCGATCCGGCGCTGCAGGCCCAGGCGGGCGAAGCTGCGATCCACCAGCCGGCGCATCGCCCAGTCCGACTTGAGCTCGATCATCGCCTCGTCGCACAGGCGGGCGAGCGGCAGCTCGCGGCCGCCGGCGAGCGGATGCGAGGGCATGCACACCATCACCATGCCCTCGCAGGCGAACAGGCGGGCGCCGACGCCGTCCGGCAGCGCGTCCGCCGCCTGCGTGAAGGCGAGGTCGAGCCGGCCGTCGCCGACCTGCTCCAGCAGCGCCCCGGTGCCGTCGAACAGCAGCTCGATGTCGATGCCGGCGAACGCCCTGCGGAACTGGCCGAGCGAGCCGGGGAGGTCGGCGAACGGTGCCAGGCTCTGGATCGAGCCGATGGTCAGCCGGCCGCGGCTGAGCTTGTGCACCTCGGTGACCGCGAGCTTGGCGTTGCGGGCGGCGAGGATCACGCGGCGGCCCTCCTCCAGCAGCACCTGACCGGCCGGGGTCAGCTCGACATGCCGGGTGGTGCGTATGAAGAGCGGTCCGCCGAGGTCGTCCTCCAGCGAGCGTATGGTGGCCGAGAGCCCCGACTGCACGACGTTGAGCCGGCGCGCGGCACGGGTGAAGTGACGCTCCTCGGCGACCGCGATGAAGTGCTGGATCTGCTTGAGGTCCATGCCGCCCGGCAGGCTCCGATGATGACCATTGGCTACGCGCCGGCAGATGATGCGGCCGCTCACTCGATTCATCGTCGACGCTGATCAATCCGAGCAGATCTTACTATTTGTCACATCGCACGATCGCCTCTAGCTGTCGCGCGATCGGGCGGAGGCGATGATGACGGACATGGATCGGCGCGGCTTCGGCGTCCTGCTGACCGGCCTCGGGATCGGCGCCGCAGCCGAGGGCAGCGCCGCGGCCGCGACGGTCGAGCGGATCAGGCTGGAGCGCAACGGCTGGGTGCCGAACAACCCGCGCCTGCCGGTGCTGTGCTATCGCCGCGTGCCCGACCTCGCCGGCGCCGATCCGGCGGCCTTCGAGGCGGTGAGCAGCCGCAACGGCTGGCCAGCGCAGTGGCGCAACGGCATCTATCCCTATCACCACTACCACTCCACCGCGCACGAGGTGCTCGGCTTCATGCGCGGCTCGGCGCAGATCGTCCTGGGCGGCCCCGCCGGCCGCGCGATCTCGGTCGAGGCCGGTGACGTGCTGGTGCTGCCCTGCGGCACCGGACATTGCCGCCTGCAGGCGAGCGACGACTTCCTGGTGGTCGGCGCCTATCCGGCGGGCCAGCACTGGGACATCTGCCGCCGCGCGCCGACGCCGGCGACGGTCGCGCGCATGGCGCGCCTGCCATTCCCCGCCTCGGACCCGCTCGACGGCCCGCACGGGGTCCTGGTGTCGGCCTGGCACGGCTGACGCCGAAATCGACCAAGAACCGCATCCGGGAGACACCCATGGAATATCGACTGCTCGGCCGCTCCGGCCTGAAGGTCTCGACCGTCACGCTGGGCACCATGACGATGGGCGGCCGCGGCCAGTTCGCCAAGGTCGGCGACGTCGGCCTCGAGGAGGCGAAGCGGCAGATCGACCTCTGCCTCGACCACGGGGTCAACCTGATCGACACCGCCAACATCTACTCGGCGGGCGCCTCCGAGGAGATCGTCGGCGAGGCGCTCGGCGGCAAGCGTCCGAAGGGCGTGCTGATCGCGACCAAGGCGCGGTTCCCGTTCGGCGAGGGACCCAACGACCGCGGGCTGTCGCGCTACCACCTGATCCAGGCCTGCGAGGCCAGCCTCAGGCGGCTGCGCACCGACGTGATCGACCTCTACCAGGTGCACCAGTGGGACGGGCTGACGCCGCTGGAGGAGACGCTGGAAGCGCTCGACCGGCTCGTCGCCGACGGCAAGGTCCGCTATGTCGGCTGCTCGAACTACTCCGGCTGGCACCTGATGAAGGCGCTCGGCGTCAGCGAGCGCGAGCACCGGCAGCGCTTCGTCAGCCAGCAGATCCACTACACGCTGGAGGCACGCGAGGCCGAGTACGAGCTGCTGCCGATCGCGGTCGATCAGGGCGTCGGCGTGTTGGTGTGGAGCCCGCTGGCCGGCGGCCTGCTGTCCGGCAAGCATCGACGCGACCAGAAGACGCCGGAGGGCACCCGCCAGCTCGCCGGCTGGAGCGAGCCGCCGATCCGCGACGAGGCGCGGCTCTGGAACATTGTCGACGCGGTGGTGTCGATCGGCGAGGCGCGCGGCGTCTCCGGCGCCCAGGTGGCGCTGGCCTGGACGCTCGGCCAGCCCGGCATCACCTCGCTGGTGATCGGCGGCCGCACCACGGCGCACATCGAGGACAATCTCGGCGCCGCCACCCTGGTGCTGAGCGACGACGAGCGCCGCCGGCTCGGCGAGGTCAGCGCCCCGCCGGTGCTCTACCCTTACTGGCACCAGCTCTGGACCGCCAAGGACCGCTTCAGCCCGGCCGACCTGGCATTGATGGCGCCGCTGCTCTGAGGTGACTGAGGCCCCGATCGGCGGATCGGGGCCGCTTTCTCAGGACTCGAGCGTTGCGTCCAGGGTGATCTTGGCGTTCAGCAGCTTCGACACCGGGCAGCCCGCCTTGGCCTTGCCGGCGATCTCCTCGAACTGCGCCTGCGTGGCGCCGGGTACCTTGGCGTGCAGGGTCAGCTGGATCGCGGTGATCGAGAACCCGTCCCCATCCTTCTCCAGCGTGACGTCGGCCCTGGTCTCCATGCGCTCGGCGGTGAGCTGCGCCTCGCCCAGCATCAGCGACAGCGCCATGGTGAAGCACCCGGCGTGCGCCGCCCCGATCAGCTCTTCCGGATTGGTGCCAGGCTTGCCCTCGAAGCGCGCGGCGAAGCCGTACGGGTAGGCCTCCAGCGCGCCGCTCTTGGTCGAGATCGCGCCCTTGCCGTCCCTGATCGCGCCCTGCCAGACCGCTGATCCGAATGTAACCATCGCTCGTTTCTCCCCTGAAGGATGTTGACGTCGGGCCTGAGGCCCGACCGGTCAAGCCGCCGCGGCTGCGCCGCCCGGCCGATCCTGACAACGCGTCAGGTCCGCAGTGGATCGCATCGAGGCGAAACCGTCCGGAAGGATCGTGCCGCGAGCTTCGCCGCCGCGCTCCGGCGCCCTCGCGAGGCGGAACCCGGCGCTCCTCGGTGCCGAGCGCGCCGTTGCCAGCGTCGCTGCGCCATCGTGGCGACCGATCGACAGTGGGATGCGCGGCCGGCAGTGTCGTATAGCGTGGGGATGGCGAAGAGCAGCGACATGCACGGCAGCGACCTGTTCGGCTCCATGGCTCCCCAGGCCGGTCGCGCCTCACCCGGCGGCGACGCGTCGTCGGACGCGACGCCGGCGCGTCCGCTCGCCGACCGGCTGCGTCCGGCGCGGCTCGATGCGATCGTCGGGCAGCCGCACCTGCTGGGGCCCGAGGGCGCGCTCACCCGCATGCTCGAGCGCGGCGCGCTGGCCAGCCTGATCCTCTGGGGCGGCCCGGGCGTCGGCAAGCCCACGATCGCGCGGCTGCTGGCCCAGGCAAGCGGCCTGCACTTCGCCCAGCTCTCGGCGGTGTT
>CAXTOC010000102.1:0-304 GCA_964245725.1 uncultured Acetobacteraceae bacterium
CTTGAACCAAGGGCTGCGCGCATCCGCTCTTCCTCTCGCTGAGGATCTCGTGCACGGACGATGCCTACGGAAAGTTCGCCCAACGTGGCGAACCCCACGAGGGCACCTGGCGCGGCCACCAAATGAAGCCGGGCGAGGAGGATCACCGCACTGGTATCCAGCAGATGCGGCCCTCTCGGATGAAGATTCACGGGAGCTTCGAAGCTTCCTCAATCTGCTCAAACGTCTCGTTGATTGTGCGTTCGAAGGCAGCCGCCTCCTGCTCTGTCCAAGGCGGCAGGTTGGCCGCCTCGTCTTTGGAAAG
>CAXTOC010000102.1:314-4226 GCA_964245725.1 uncultured Acetobacteraceae bacterium
CCCCTCACCACCGCCACGCGGCGCGCGAGGTCGGCGCGCCGGTGCTGCTCAGCCGGCAGCCCGGCACCGCGCAGGACCGTGCGGCGCGCATGCTCAACGCCGAGGACATGCAAGGCGCGGCACGGCACGGCGAGTCGCCGCTGGTGCTGGTCGGCTCGGCACGGCTGGCGGCGCAGGGTCCGGGTGCCGGGCCGCGCGGCGACGAGGCGCTGTTCGTGCAGCTGCAGTCGGCCAGCCTGTGCGGGTCGGCCGGCTGTTCGACATCGGTCTACCTGCGGCACGAGCATCGCTGGCGCAAGGTGCTGGACTCCGTGAGCGGACCGATCCGGGTGATGAAGGAGCAGCACGAGGGCGCGCACGACCTGCTGGTCGGCAGGAACGATCGCTGGATCTGGGACGGCCACGTCTACCAGGACAGCCTGCAGGCGCCGCCGCTGGTCAACCTCAAGCGCTCGGTGGAGCAGCACCGCGCGGCGATGCGGCGGGACCGCTCGTAGCGGGCACGCTGTGGAGCGGATGGAGGGAATCGAACCCTCGTATGCAGCTTGGGAAGCTGCCGTTCTACCATTGAACTACACCCGCGGCCCCGGTCCTCTATAGGGGCGCGCGTGGCCAGGCGCAATCGAGCGGGCGAGGTTGACGGGGTCGCGACGCCGCGCCTACAACTCCCGCCCCGTCGGCGTCGGCCTGCGGGACCTCGTGATTTGTCGGGCCGGCTTGCGGCGAGGTTAAACAAACGCGCTAAAGAGGCACTGGCGGAGCTCGGGCGGTCTCCGCCGGGCGCCCCCTGGCATCCGCGGCGGCCCTCACGGGACTACGAGCGGGAAACCATGATGAGCGACTCCTCCTACCGCACCGCGACCCGCCTCGTGCATGCCGGCATCGAGCGCAGCCTGCACGGCGAGACCAGCGAGGCGATGTTCCTGACCTCGGGCTTCGTTTACGACAGCGCCGAGCAGGCGGAGGCGACCTTCAAGGGCGAGACGTCGCACTACCAGTACAGCCGCTTCGCCAACCCGACGCTGACCGCGCTCGAACGCCGGCTGGCCGAGATCGAGGGTGCTCAGGCCTGCCGCGTCACCGCGTCGGGCATGGCGGCGGTGCATGCGGCGATGCTGAGCCACCTGCGCACCGGCGACCGCGTCGTGGCCTCCCGCGCGCTGTTCGGCTCGTGCTTCTGGATCGTGTCCACGCTGCTGCCGCGCTACGGCATCGAGGGCGTGTTCGTCGACGGCCACGACCTCGGGCAGTGGCGCGCCGCACTCTCGGTGCCGACCGCGCTGGTGCTGCTGGAGACGCCATCGAACCCGATGCTCGACATCGTCGACCTGCGCGCGGTCGCCGACCTCGCGCACGCCGCCGGCGCGCTGGTGGTGGTCGACAACGTGTTCGCGACCCCGCTGCTGCAGAAGCCGCTCGAGTTCGGCGCCGACGTGGTGGTGTATTCCTGCACCAAGCATATCGACGGCCAGGGCCGGGTGCTCGGCGGCGCGGTGCTCGGCAGCACCCGCTGGGTCGAGGAGGTGCTGCAGCCGTTCCTGCGCAACACCGGCCCGACGCTGTCGGCGTTCAACGCCTGGGTGCTGCTCAAGGGTCTGGAGACGCTGTCGCTGCGCGTGGACGCGATGAGCGCCGGCGCCGCACGGGTGGCGGACTGGCTGGCGAGCGCGCCCGGCATCGCCCGGGTCTGGTATCCCGGGCGCCCCGACCATCCGCAGCACGCGCTGGCGATGCGGCAGATGAGCGCCGGCGGCAGCCTGATCTCCTTCGAGCTCGCCCACGCCGAGGGAAGCGGCCAGGCGGCGGCGTTCCGGATGCTGAACGCGCTGCGCCTGATCGCGGTGTCGAACAACCTCGGCGACAGCCGCTCGCTCGCCACCCACCCGGCCACCACCACGCACATGAAGATCGGTGCGGCCGAGCGTGCCAGGCTCGGCATCACCGACGCGGTGGTGCGGCTCTCGGTCGGGCTGGAACATCCCGACGACCTGATCGACGATCTCGGGCGGGCTCTGGCGACGCCGGCGCGTCGGCAGGCGGCAGAATGATCCGGCCGCGCGATCAGGATCCGTGCACGAGGCGAGGAGGCAGGCCATGAAGGACGACCGCGCGACCGCCGGCGCGCCCAGGGGAGCCGGCAAGCCGCTGACCGAAGCCGGAGGCTCGGAGGATTATTCCGCCACCACGCGCGGCATCAAGGTCAGCGTGCGGCCGTTCTATCTCGAGGACCAGTCGCAGCCGGAAGAGCGCCAGTTCGTCTGGGCCTACCGGGTGCGCATCGAGAATCAGGGCGCCGAGAACGTGCGCCTGCTGCGACGCACCTGGCACATCACCGACGGTCGCGGCCGCACCCAGCACGTGCAGGGCGACGGCGTGCTGGGCGAGCAGCCGCAGCTCGATCCCGGCGAGGCGTTCGAGTACACCTCCGGCACGCCGCTGGAGACGCCTTCCGGCTTCATGACCGGGGCCTACCACATGGTCGGCACCGGCTCCGGCGAGCCGTTCGACGTGCGCATCCCGACCTTCAGCCTGGACAGCCCGCACCAGTCGGGCCTGATACACTGATGGACCAGACGCCCAAGCTGCTGACGCAAGGCGGGTCCGGGCTCGAGGGAGCGGCGCCGCCCCCCGCCGACCGTCCGACGCAGGACGAGGCCGAGGCGGCGGTGCGCACCCTGCTGCGCTGGGCGGGCGACGATCCGACGCGCGAGGGGCTGCTCGACACGCCGCGCCGCGTGGCGCGCTCCTACGACGAGTTCTTCCGCGGCTACGCGACCGATCCGGTGGCGCTGCTCGCCACCACCTTCGCCGAGGTGGCCGGCTACGACGAGATCGTGCTGCTGCGCGACATACGCATCGAGAGCCACTGCGAGCACCACCTGGCGCCGATCATCGGCGTCTGCCACGTCGCCTACCTGCCACGCACCCGCGTGGTCGGCATCAGCAAGCTCGCCCGCGTGGTCGAGGCCTACGCGCAGCGGCTGCAGATCCAGGAGCGGCTGACCGCGCAGATCGCCGGCACCATCGACGAGGTGCTGCAGCCGTACGGCACCGCTGTGATCATCGAGGCCGGCCACCAGTGCATGACCACGCGCGGCGTGCACCAGCCCGGGGTGAGCATGGTCACCAGCCGCATGCTCGGCGCCTTCCGCGACGACCCGGTGACGCGGGCCGAGCTGCTCGCGATGATCGGACAGAGGCGGAGCGCACGCTTCGAATAGGCCCGGCTCGGCGGGGCGGCGCCCTTGCCCGAGCCGCCGCCTTGGCATAGAAGGTGCGTAACGAATTCAATGTCCTTCGCGCCGACGAGGGCCGGGAACGCCAGATGGTCTTGGGGACACGCAGCCTCGTCCTGCAACGGCGACCGGGCCGGGCCGGCCGGCGGCGGCGCGATCGGCCGCCCTCGACGTGAGCGGTTCGATCGTCACGCTCGGCGAGATCCTGGTCGAGATCATGGCGGAGACGCGCGGCGAGGGCTTCCAGGCGCCGCTGGCGCTGGTCGGACCCTACCCCTCTGGGGCGCCCGCGATCTTCATCGACCAGGTGGCGCGGCTCGGGCATCCGGCCGGGATGATCTCCTGCGTCGGCGACGACGAATTCGGCCGGCTCAACCTCGACCGCCTGCGTGGCGACGGGGTCGACGTCTCGGCGATCCGCGTGCTGCCCGGCCACGCCACCGGCAGCGCCTTCGTGCGCTACCGCGAGGACGGCGAGCGCGACTTCGTGTTCAACATCCGCCACAGCGCCGCCGGCGAGACGCGCCTCACCGGGGCCGCGCGGGCGCTGCTGGATCAATGCGGCCACCTGCACCTGATGGGCTCGTCGCTGTTCTCGCCGCAGCTGGTCGAGGCGGCCGGGGCAGCGGTCGAGCAGGTCAGGGCCGCGGCGGCACGGTGTCGTTCGACCCCACCG
>CAXTOC010000102.1:4236-5103 GCA_964245725.1 uncultured Acetobacteraceae bacterium
GGAGATGCTGGTGCTGCCGGGCATGCGCGAGGCGCTGCTGGGCATGCTGCGACGCTGCGACCTGTTCCTGCCGAGCGGCGGCGAGCTCACCCTGCTGACCGAGGCGCGATCCGAGCCCGAGGCGATCGACGAGCTGCTGCGGCTCGGCGTGCCGGCGATCGTGGTCAAGCGTGGCGCCGACGGTGCGAGCTACCACACGCGCGGCGAGACCATCCACTTGCCCGCGTTCCGCGGCCGCGAGGTCGATCCGACCGGCGCCGGCGACTGCTTCGGCGCCACCTTCGTGACCTGCCGCCGGCTCGGCCACGACGTGCGGCACAGCCTGCGCTACGCCTGCGCCGGCGGCGCGCACGCGGTCGGCGCGCGCGGGCCGATGGAGGGCGCGTCGGGCTTCCCCGAGCTGGACGCGCTGATCGCCGCGGCGGAGGCGTCGCGGTGAGCGCCGACGCCCTGCTCTCGCTGCGCGCGCGGCGCGACGGCCACGTGGGCGGGATCACCTCGGTCTGCTCGGCGCACGAGCTGGTGATCGAGGCCGCGCTGCTGCAGGCGCTCGAGGACGACGCGCCGGCGCTGATCGAGGCCACCTGCAACCAGGTCAACCAGGAGGGCGGCTACACCGGCATGCGGCCGGCCGACTTCCGCCAGCTGGTGGAGCGGATCGCGGATCGCGTCGGCCTGCCGCGGCACCGCCTGATCCTCGGCGGCGACCATCTCGGCCCGAACCCGTGGAGGCACCTGGAGGCGCCCGACGCGATGCAGCGGGCGCGCGAGATGATCGCCGCCTACGCCGCCGCCGGCTACGAGAAGCTGCACCTCGACGCCAGCATGGGCTGCCGCGGCGAGCCCGACGCACTGGCCGACGAGGAG
>CAXTOC010000102.1:5113-8798 GCA_964245725.1 uncultured Acetobacteraceae bacterium
GCGCGCCGCCCCGGCCGCGGCGGCGGCGACGGCGCGGCCGGTCTACATCGTCGGCACCGAGGTGCCGACGCCAGGAGGGACCACCGAGGCGCTCGATCACCTGCGGCCCACCACGCCGGAGGCGGTGCTCGCCACCTACGCCGTGCACGAGCGCGCCTTCGGCGCGGCCGAGGCGTGGCGGCGGGTCATCGCCATCGTGGTGCAGCCGGGCGTCGAGTTCGGGCACGAGGACGTCGCGGTGTACGATCCCGCGCGCGCCGCGGCGCTGTCGGCGGCACTCGAGCGCATGCCGGGCCTGGTCTACGAGGCGCACTCCACCGACTATCAGCCGCCCTCCAGCCTGAGCCGGCTGGTGCGGGACGGGTTCGCCATCCTAAAGGTCGGACCGGCGCTCAGCTTCGCGCTGCGCGAAGCGCTATACGCTCTGGACCAGATCGCCGGGATCCTGCGGCCCGGCGCGCCGTCGCTGGTCGAGGCGATGGAGGCGGCCATGGTGGCGAGCCCGCGGCACTGGCAGACGCACTATCCGGGGACGCTGCAGCAGCAGCGCGTGCTGCGGCACTACAGCTACAGCGACCGCATCCGCTACTACTGGCCGTCGGCCGGGGCGCGCGCCGCGGTCGAGGCGCTGCTGGCGCGTCTGCAGGGGGTGCGCATCCCCGAGACCCTGATCAGCCAGTACCTGCCGCGGCTGCACGAGCGGGTGCTGACCCGGGCGGTGGCGCCGGAGCCGCGCCGCCTCGTCATCGAGAGCGTGCGCGACGTGCTGCGCGTCTACCGCCGCGCCACGTCGGGGACGGCCGCGGCATGATCGACTCCGCAACGCTCCGCTTGCTATGGGAAGTTCAGGGGGAAGCATGCAGCTCGAAGGCAGGACCGCCGTCATCACCGGGGCCGCGCGCGGCATCGGCCGCGCCATCGCCGAGCGCTACGCCCGCGAGGGGGCGCGGGTGGCGGTCACCGACATGAACGAGGCCGGCGCCCACGAGGTCGCGCGCAGCCTCGGCGGCGGCTGCTTCGGCCTGCATCTCGACGTGACGCGGCAGGACTCGATCGACGCTGCGATGCGTGCGGTGGTCGAGCGCACCGGGCGGCTGGACATCCTGGTCAACAATGCCGGCATCTTCGACATGGCGCCGACGCTCGAGATCACACGCGAGAGCTACCGCAGGGTCTACGCGGTCAATGTCGAGGGCTCGCTGTTCACCCTGCAGGCGGCGGCGCGGCAGATGATCGCCCAGGGCCGCAACCAGCGCGGGGTGGCCGGCAAGATCATCAACTTCGCCTCCCAGGCCGGCCGGCGCGGCGAGGCGCTGGTGGCGATCTACTGCTCGTCCAAGGCCGCGATCATCAGCCTGACCCAGAGCACGGGCCTGGACCTGATCCGGCACGGCATCAACGTGAACGCGATCGCGCCGGGCGTGGTCGACAACGAGCACTGGGACGACGTGGATGCGCGCTTCGCCCGCTACGAGAAGCTGCAGCCCGGCGAGAAGAAGCGCGCCGTCGGCGCCGCGGTGCCGTTCGGGCGGATGGCCCGGCCGGACGAGATCGCCGGCATGGCGGTGTTCCTGGCCAGCGACGATGCCGACTACGTCGTCGCCCAGACCTACAACGTCGACGGGGGCAACTGGATGAGCTGAGCCCGCGCACGATCCCCCCCCAAGATCGCCTTCCGACAAAGACACGACAGAGGAACCCGAGAGTGACATACAAGAAACTCCCGCTGGCGGCGGGCCTCGCCCTCGCCGCCTTCCCGATGCTGGCGCAGGGCGCGCGCGCGGACACCACGCTGACCGTCGCGACGGTGAACAACGTCCAGATGATCGAGATGCAGAAGCTGTCTCCGGTCTTCGAGCAGCAGCATCCCGGCATCCACCTGCGCTGGGTGGTGCTCGAGGAGAACGTGCTGCGTCAGCGCGTGACCACCGACATCGCCACCCAGGGCGGCCAGTTCGACATCCTGACCATCGGCAACTACGAGGTGCCGATCTGGGCCAAGCAGAAATGGCTCGCCCCATTCGACAACCTGCCGGCCTCCTACGACCTCGACGACGTGCTGGCGCCGGTGCGCGCCGGCCTGACCTACGACGGCAAGCTCTACGCCCTGCCCTTCTACGGCGAGAGCGTGATGACGCTGTACCGGACCGACCTGTTCAAGAAGGCCGGCCTGACCATGCCGGCAGCACCCACCTACACCCAGATCCGCGAGTTCGCCGACAAGATCACCGACAAGCCGAACCAGATCTACGGCATCTGCCTGCGCGGCAAGCCGGGCTGGGGCGAGAACATGGCCTACTTCTCGACGCTGGTGACGGCGATGGGCGGCCAGTGGTTCGACGATTCCTACAAGCCGACGATCAACACCCCGGCCTGGAAGGCGGCGCTGACCTACTATGATGGGATCATGAAGGCCGATGGGCCGCCGGGCGCCTCGTCGAATGGGTTCAACGAGAACCTCTCGCTGTTCGCCTCCGGCCATTGCGGCATGTGGATCGATGCGACCAGCGCCGCCGGCACGGTCTATGACAAGAAGCAGTCCCAGGTCGCCGACAAGGTCGGCTTCGCGGCACTGCCGACCGGGACCTTCCAGGGCGGCCCGACTTGGCTGTGGTCGTGGAACCTGGCCATCCCGGCCTCTTCCAAGCAGGTCGACGCGGCGCGCACCTTCATCACCTGGGCGACGTCGAAGGAGTATATCGAGCTGGTGGCGAAGACCGACGGCTGGGTGAACATCCCGCCCGGCACCCGGACCTCGTCCTACACCAACCCGAACTACAAGCAGGTGGCGCCGTTCTCGGACTTCGTGCTGCAGGCGATCAACCAGTCCAACCCGACCGGCCAGACGGCGCACCATCGTCCCTACACCGGTGCGCAGTTCGTCGGCATCGCCCCGTTCCAGGCCATCGGCACCCAGGTCGGCCAGACCGTGGCCGCGACCCTGAGCGGCTCGATGTCGATCACCCAGGCGCTCGCGTCGGCGAATGCGGCCTCCGGACGCGCCGTCCGTCAGGCTGGCTACCAGAGGTAGGTCCCGAGGGGCGGGACCTCGCGGTCCCGCCCACCCGGGCGTGCAGTCTCGTCGATCAATCCAAGAACCGGCTGCCGTCCGCCCTCGGCGGCTCAGTTCGACGCCTTCTCCTCGATCCGGTAGTCGACGACGGCGTGATTGGGCTGCGGGTAGCTGGCGCTCGGGGTGATCTGCGCGCCGACTCCGGCCTTCTTGTACAGCGCCAGGATCGCCTGCATGTTGGCGCTGACCTTGGCGGTGTCCACCGGATCCCCTGGCTTCAGGGTGATGGCCGACTGGATGGCGTCGGAGTGGACCTGCTTGTTGCCCTCGAAGGTCACGCGATCGACGCGCAGCACCGCCGCCGCCTGCGGCGACGGGGCGGCCTGCTCGTCGATCGCGTAGGCGACCAGCACCTGGCCCGGATGCGGGATGGTCATCTTCTGCTTGAAGCCGGCACCGACATTGGCCTTACGATACACGTCGACGATGGCGTTGAGGTTGGCCGCCAGGTCGGCCCGCGTGACCCTCTGGCCGGCGCTGATCGTCATCGCGGACTCGATGGCGGCGGTGGAGACGCGCTGGTTGCCGGTCACGCTCAGCTTCAGCAGCTTCATGTTAATGATATTGTGTGCATGTTTTTCTACACCTGTCTATTCGTCGGCAGCGCTGCTC
>CAXTOC010000103.1:0-4079 GCA_964245725.1 uncultured Acetobacteraceae bacterium
CCGGTTCGGCCGCCGCCACCGTCACCGGGACCCCGAGCAACAGCAGCGGCAGGATGCCCGACACCGGTCGCCAGGACGCGGAGGCTGGACGGCACGCATCCGCAGGGGCCAGGAACATCCATGTCCGACGAAGCATCCGACTCTCCCCCCTCCGCGCCCGACCGTGCATCCCGGCCGGACAAGAGCCCCCCGACCGGGCCTCTGCCCGCCGGCCTTGTGCTCGTCTCGACGCCGATCGGCAACCTCGGCGACCTGACGCCGCGAGCGGCCGCCTGTCTCGCGCAGGCAGACCTCGTGTTGTGTGAGGATACGCGCGTCACCGCACGGTTGTTCGCGGCGTGGGGAATCTCTTCTCGCATGGAGGCCCTGCACGAGCACAACGAGCGGCAGCGGATCGCGAGCCTGCTGGACCTGCTGCGGCAGGGAAGGCGCCTGGCCCTGGTCAGCGATGCCGGAACGCCGCTGCTATCGGATCCGGGCTACCGGCTGGTGCGTGCGGCGATCGAGGAGGGCCTGCCGGTCACAGCCGCACCCGGCGCCAACGCCGCCATCACCGCCCTCACCCTGTCCGGACTGCCGCCGCATCCGTTCCTGTTCGTGGGCTTCGCGCCGCCGCGCTGCGCCGCGCGGCGCAGCGGCTTCGCTTGCCTGCGCGCCGCCGAGCAGGCGGGCCTGTCGGCAACCCTGATCTGGCACGAGGCGCCGCATCGGCTGGCCGAGATGCTGGAAGATCTCGCGGCGGTGTTCGGCGGCGCGCGAGAGGCGGCGGTGGCACGGGAGCTGACCAAGCGCTTCGAGGAGGTGCGGCGCGACACCTTGGAGGGATTGTGGTCGCACTACGCCGCGGCGGCGCCGCGCGGCGAGGTCACCGTCCTGATCGCACCCGCCACACCCGAGGCGACCGGTGCGGACGATCTCGACCGGCAGCTCCGACAGGCCCTGCTGACCCATTCGGTCAAGGACGCCGCAGCGCTGGTCGCGGGGGCGGCGAGCCTGCCGCGCCGAACCGTCTACGCACGCGCCCTGCAGCTCGCCCAGGACTCAGCCGAGGATGCAGCCGAGGATCAGCCCTGCTGAGGCAGGGCCAGCCTCGCAGGCACTACTTCCTCAGCCCGTCGGCCAGGTCGCGAACCGCGTCTTTGCCCTTGCCGACGCCCGTCTGGAGCTTGCCTGCGGCCTTCTCGACCTCACCCTCGGCCCGCAGACGCTCGTCACCGGTCAGCTTGCCGGCCGCCTGCTTCAGGGTTCCCTTGACCTGGTGTCCGGCACCCTCGGCACGATCCTTGTCCATCGCCATCTCCCGACGCTCCCGCACTGCTCGGACACAACGGTTCCGTGACGACAGGGTTTCATTGCAGATTACGCAGCTTTGTCCGGCGCGTCCGTCACCTGCTGCAGCTTGCGGCTCAGGAAGGCGACCACCGCGACCTCCTCCGCCGTCAGATCGGTGCGCGACGCCGCCTGCGGTTCCAGCACCGCCTCCGCACGCTGCTTCAGCGCCTCGGCGAGGCTGCCATCGAGGTAGCCGTCGAAGATCGCCGGATGGATATAGCACTTGCGGCACATCGCCGGCGTGTTGCCCAGCAGCTTGCTGACCTTCTCCACCGCGTGCAGCAGGTTCTTCTTGGCCTTGGCCTGGCTGTCGAAGCGCTCCAGCTCGTGCAGCGCCAGCGCCGCCAGGTTGGTCGCCGCCCAGGTGCGGAAATCCTTCGCCGTGATGTCCTCGCCGCTGATCTCGTGCAGGTACTCGTTGACGTCCTGCGACGAGATGCCGTGGCGCTGCTCGTCCTCGTCGAGATACTGGAACAGCTCCTGGCCGTGTATGTCCTGCAGCCGCTTGAGGATGCCGGCCAGGCGTCGGTCGCGCAGCTCGACATGCTGCTGGATGCCGTGCTTGGCGCGGAAATCGAGCACCACCTCGCTGCCGCGTATGCGTGCGTGCCGGTTGCGCAGCGTGGTCAGGCCGAAGCTCTTGTTCGACCGCGTGTATTCCTCGTTGCCGATCCGCATCAGGGTCTTCTCGAGCAGCGCCACCACCGCGGCCAGAACCTTGCGGCGCGGCAGCCCGGGCAGCGCCAGGTCGTGCGCCACCTGGGCGCGTATCTCCGGCAGCTTGTGGCCGAACAGCAGCATCTTGCCATACTTCGCCTCGTCGCGGATCGCCCGCCAGTCGGCGTGGTAGCGATACTGCTTGCGGCCGCGGGCATCGCGCCCGACCGCCTGCAGGTGTCCTCTCGGATCGCGGCAGATCCAGACATCGGTGTAGGCCGGCGGGATCGCGAGCTTGCGGATGCGCTCGATCACCTTCTCGTCGGTGACCGGCGCGCCGTCCGGCGCAAGGTAGACGAAGCCTTCCTCACCCTTCTCGCGGCTGATGCCCGGGCGGGTGTCGTCGACATAGTGCAGCCGTGCCGCCTTCGCCGCGGCGCGCGGATCCGCCGCCGGCTCCGCTGCATCCGTCCTGCCGTCATCCGCCATGATCGTGCCCCGCCCTGCTTGCCGCCGACAACATTGGCCCCGAACGCGGGTTCCTCGTCGGGTGGCAGCCACCCGTGCGGTGTCGCCGCGTTACGCCACGGCGAAGCGCGGCGCGGCGCGCGTCGGAATGCGCAGCGGCAGCGGCAGCGGCAGCCCGGCCACCCGCGCCCGGACCGCCTCGCCGAAGGCGACGAAGATCGCGCGCGAGAGCGGGTCGGTCCGGTAGTCGTATTCCGGATGCCACTGCACGCCGGCGGCGAAGCCCGGTGCCTGGGTGACCCGAACCGCCTCGATCACGCCGTCGGCCGCCGCCGCCTCGATCGAGAGCTGCGGCGACAGGCGGTCGATGCCCTGGTCGTGCAGCGAGTTGACCTGCACCCGGTCTAGCCCGTCCGCCAGACGATGCAGCAGCCCGCCGGCGACGAGTTCGACGGCGTGCGCCTTGCCGTGACGCAGGCGGATGTCGACCTCCGCCGGCGCGGAATGGTCGAGCCGGCCAGGCAGATCCTGCAGACGCTGATGCAGGCTGCCGCCGAGTGCGACGTTCAGCTCCTGGAAGCCGCGGCAGATCGCCAGCACCGGCATTCCCGCCGCGATCGCCGCGCGGCTGAGCGGCAGCGTCACCGCGTCGCGCCGCTGATCCTCAGGCGTGCCGACGGCGTGCGCGCACCCGCCATAGCGGTCGGGGGAGATGTTCGACCGGCTGCCGGTCAGGATCAGCCCGTCGAGCCGGCTCAGCAGGGTCTCGATGTCGACGGCCTCACCGTTGGCGGGAATCAGCACCGGCACGCCGAGGACGACCCGGTCCGTCACCTCCACGTAGGTGTCGGAGGCAGCGTGGTTCTCGAGCTGGTAGGGCCCGAACAGCTTGCTGCAGCAGGTGATTCCGATCAGCGGCTTCATCTCTCCGGCATCTTGGACAAGAGCGATGAAGATTTGAAGAGAATCCTGCGGCGCCGCGCCTCAGCGCGCCTGCTCGCCGATCGCGGTGTCGAACAGCGCCTGCGGCAGGGCACCGCCGAGCACGATGTCGTTCAGGTCGACACGGGTCTGCCGACCCTGCGCGTCGATCACCTGCCACGAGCGCAGCGCCAGCGGCTGCTCGGAGAAGATCAGCGTCAGGCTACCGTCGCCGGGCGAGGCGG
Organism: uncultured Acetobacteraceae bacterium; assembly: GCA_964245725.1. Lineage (GTDB taxonomy): Bacteria > Pseudomonadota > Alphaproteobacteria > Acetobacterales > Acetobacteraceae > Lichenicoccus. The sequence goes on from CAXTOC010000103.1 coordinate 3,624, forward strand.
TTCGCACCAGGGCGAGCTGCAGCGTGCCGGCGTCGTGATGGAAGCCGGTGACCGTGACGTCGCCGGACAGGGTCAGCTGCGGGCGCAGCAGCAGCCCGAGCGGGGTCTTCTCCAGCGGCAGGACGGTGGTCTGCTTCAGCTGACTGTCGTTGAACACCAGCTTGCCGCCGCCGGCGACCAGCAGCAGCGGGCTCGGCTTGTCGTACTCGAAGCGCATCCGTCCCGGACGGTCGAGCCAGGCCCGGCCCTGCGTGGTGCGGCCGTCCGGGGCGACCTGCAGGAAGCGCGCGCGAAGCGTGGTGATCGCATCCAGCGTCGCCTGCAGGCGCTGCACCCAGCCGCGATCCGCCGGCGACAGCGCCGCCGCGGCGGGTGCCTGCGGCTGTTCCGGGAGTTGGGCCTGAGCCCGAGCCGCGAACGCCGTCAGCGACAGGCCGAGCAGGACGGCCCGGGCGC
>CAXTOC010000103.1:4089-8766 GCA_964245725.1 uncultured Acetobacteraceae bacterium
GAGGTGACCCTCGACGCGGTCGCACGCCTGCTGCAGCCGTTCGCGCCCGACCGCAAAGCACAGCCGCAGGCAGCCCTCCCCGGTCGCCCCGAAGGCCAGGCCCGGCGCCAGCCCGACACGCGCCTCGTGCAGCAGCCGACGCGCCAGCGCCATGCTGTCGGTGCAGCCCGCGACCGCGAAGAAGCAGTACATCGCGCCACCCGGGACCGGCACGCTGACCCCGGGAATCGCGCCCAGACGGGCGCAGGCCAGGTCGCGCATCGCCCGGTAGCGCGCGACGCTGGCGGCGATGAAGGGTTCGCCGCCTTCGAGCGCCGCGATCCCGGCATGCTGCACGAAGGGCGGCGCGCAGGACACGTTGAACTCGCTGATCTTGCCCAGTGCGGCCATCAGCGGCACCGGTGCCGTGATCCAGCCCAGCCGCCAGCCGGTCATCGCCCAGCTCTTGGAGAAGGAGTTGATCCCGACCACGCGATCCTCGGGCGCGGCGATGTCCAGGAACGAAGGCGACGCCGCTCCCTCGAACACCAGCCGCTCATAGACGTCGTCGGCCAGGATCCAGATGCCGTGGCGGCGGCAATGCGCCAGCAGGATCTCCTGCTCGCCTCGCATCAGCATCCAGCCGGTCGGGTTGGCCGGCGCGTTCAGGATCACCATGCGCGTGTCCGGCGTGAGCGCGGCCAGCAGCGCGTCCATGTCGATCGACCAAGTCGCACCGGCATCCAGCTGCAGCGGCACGGTGACGATCTCAGCACCCATCACCCGCGGGATGCCGGCGAGGTTCGGCCAGAACGGCTCCGGCAGCACCACCCGGTCGCCCGACTCCAGCAGGGCCTGGCAGACCAGCATGACCGCGTTCACGCCCGACGCGGTGACGCAGATGCGCTCGAAGGCGGCGCCGCGTCCCAGCCCGGCCTGGTAGCTGGCGATCGCCTCGCGTAGCGGCGCGATGCCGAAGTTGGAGTTGTAGAAGGTCTGCCCGTCATCGAGCGCCCGCTTCGCGGCGTCCCGGATGAAGCCGGGGGTGACCTGGTCGGGCTCGCCGAACCAGAGCGGGATCACGTCCGGCAACCCGGCACCCTCGGCGGACACCGCGCGGATCAGCGAGCCCTCCAGCTCCTCCATCGCCGGGCGAGCGGAGGTCCTGTGGGCGGACGGTGCCGTCACCAGCTGGGCGCGGGTCAATGGCGGAAATGCCGCATGCCGGTGAGCACCATCGCGACCCCGGCCGCGTCGGCGGCGGCGATCACCTCGGCGTCGCGGATCGAACCGCCCGGCTGTATCACGGCGGTGGCGCCGGCGGCGACGATCGCCTGCAGGCCGTCCGCGAACGGGAAGAACGCGTCCGAGGCGGCGACGCTGCCGCGGCTGAGCGTCTCGGCGAGGCCGGCGGCCTGGCTCGCCTGCTCGCTCTTGCCGGCGGCGACGCGCGCGGCATCCACCCGGCTCATCTGCCCCGCCCCGATGCCGACGGTGGCGTCGTCGCGGGCGTAGACGATCGCGTTCGACTTCACGTGCTTGCAGACCCTGAAGGCGAACACGAGGTCGGACAGCTCGCGGGCGGTCGGCGCCCGCCGCGTCACCACCTTCAGCATCGAGCCGTCCAGGCGGCCGGCGTCGCGGTCCTGCACCAGGAAGCCGCCGGCGACCGAACGCAGCGTCAGCCCGCTTGCGGCGGGATCGGCGAGGCCGCCGGTCAGCAGCAGGCGCAGGTTCTTCTTCCCGGCGAGCACGGCGCGGGCGGCCTCGGTGGCGTCGGGCGCGACGATCACCTCGGTGAAGATCGCGGCGATCCGTGACGCGGTCGCCTCGTCCAGGGTGCGGTTCAGCGCCACCACCCCGCCGAAGGCCGAGACCGGATCACAGCGCAGCGCCAGCTCCCAGGCCGACTCCAGGCCGGCGGCACTGGCGACGCCACAGGGATTGGCGTGCTTGACGATCGCGACTGTCGGCTGCTCGAACTCGCAGGCGAGCTCGAACGCGGCATCGGTGTCGTTGAGGTTGTTGTATGATAGCGCCTTGCCCTGCAGCTGGCGCGCGGTGGCGATGCCGGGCCGGTCGCTGCCGTCGAGGTAGAAGGCCGCCGACTGATGCGGGTTCTCGCCGTAGCGCAGGATCTCGGCGCGCACGCCGGACAGGCTCAGGCGGCGCGGCAACGGGTCGCCGCGCTCGCGGGCGAACCAGTTCGCGATCGCGCCGTCATAGGCGCAGGTGCGCGCATAGGCGGCGCCGGCCCAGGCCCTGCGGTCCGCCCGGGTGGTGCCGCCGAGCGCCCCCAGGGTCTCGATCAGGGCGTCGTACTGTGCGGGCTCGGTGAGCACGGCGACGTGCGAGTGGTTCTTCGCCGCCGCCCGGATCAGCGCCGGGCCGCCGATGTCGATGGTCTCGATGCACTCGGCCGGCGCCGCACCCGAGGCCACCGCCGCCTCGAACGGATAGAGGTTGACGCACACGAGGTCGATCGGCGCGATGTGGTGCTCCGCCATCTGCCCCTGGTGCGAGGCCAGGTCGCGACGGGCGAGGATTCCGCCATGGATCTGCGGCACCAGGGTCTTGACCCGCCCGTCCAGGATCTCGGGGAAGCCGCTATGCTCGGAGACCTCCTTGACCGGCAGCCCGGCCTCGCGCAGCGCCCTGGCCGAGCCGCCGGTGGAGAGCAGCTCCGCGCCGTGGCGCAGCAACGCGGCGCCGAGTGCCACGAGCCCGGTCTTGTCAAAGACCGAGATCAGGGCGCGGCGGATCGGCACGATGTCTGGGCCAAGATCAGGGTCCGAGCCGAGATCAGGATCGGAGCGAAGGTCAGGATCGGGCGCGGAGCTCATGCGGGCGGGCCTTCCCGGAGCAGAGGATCGAGCCGATCATGCGCCAGCTGTCGGTGCGTCTGAAGTTCGGGCTGCCATCTACCCCGACGCGACCGGACGCACAAATTCCGCCCGCGAGACGCTGCCCTGCGAACCCGGCCGCCTATCCGAAGGTGAAGGTGAAGGCCTGGAAACCCGCCTGCGGTATCTCGAGGTGGAGTGCGTGGTCGCCGTAATCCTTGCTGTCGAACAGCGTGTAGAGGCGGCTCTCCCGCACCGTCACCGGTGGCTGCGCCCGACCGTCGACGCTCACCGAGAGGGTGACCGGCGTCGGACTGCTCGCGACCATGAACACCTTTCCGGCGCGGAACTTCAGCGCCACCGCGCCCGGACCCTGCGCCAGCGTCGCGGTCTCGTCGGAAAGGTCCCAGGTTCCCATCAGGGCGAAGCGATCGCCCGGCAGCGGCGCGGGCACGCTGTAGCGCGCGGGGCCGCGACGCGGCGGCTCCGGGCTCGCCAGCATCTGCACGCGCGCGAGGCCGAAATACATCTCCGGGGTGGCGATGCGCGACAGGTCGGCGCCGTTCTCGGCCGCTACCGCAGGGCCGGCGGCGAGCAGCGAGCGGATCGCGTTCTCGGTCTCGTCGTAGCGACCCTCGCCGAAATGCTTTAGCACCACGCGGCCGTCGCGGTCGACCAGGTATTCGGCCGGCCAGAACTGGTTGTCGTAGGCCTTCCAGGTGGCGAATCCATTGTCCTGGGCCACCGGGTAGCGGATGCCGAACCGCTGGGTCGCGGTGCGCACGTTGGCGGTGCTGCGCTCGAAGCCGAACTCCGGTGTGTGCACGCCCACCACCACCAGCCCGCGCGCCCGGTAGCTGTCGTACCAGCGCGTCACGTACGGCAGGGTGCGCAGGCAGTTGATGCAGGAGTAGGTCCAGAAATCGATCAGCACCACCTTGCCGCGCAGCCCCGCCATGGTCAGGGGCGGCGAGTTCAGCCAGCCGGAGATGCCGGCGAACTCGGGAGCGGCGCCGTAATCGGCCAGTCCTTCGGCCGCGTCGCCTGCGGCGCGCGCGGGCCTCGTCACGGAAAGGCCGCCCGCGGCGGCGCTCAGCAAGGCGGTGCGTCGGGTCAGGAGGCGCATGTCACAGTCCAAGGTTGGCAGCGGGATAGAAGTTGGCGAGCCACACCGTCACGACGGTGTCGTACTGGTAGTACAGCGCCACCGCGATCAGGATCACGACCGCGCCGAAGACCTGCTGCAGCCGATGCGCGTAGCGGACGATGCTGCGCACCCGCGTCGTCACGTACTGGCCGCCATAGGCGATCGCGAGCATCGGCACACCGGCCCCAGCCGCGTAGGCGACGAGCAGCAGGGCCGACCAGCCGAGCCGGTCGGAGGTCGCGACGACGGTGAGGATGGAACCCAGCACGGGACCGGCGCACGGCGTCCAGACCACCCCCAGCGTCATCCCCAGGACGAAGCCGCCCCAGTTTCCCGACCCGGCGCGCCGCCCGACGGCATCAGCCCGGTTGACCAGGCCGCCCAGCCGCGCCGCCAGCAGCTCGAACGGGCGCGGCACGATCATCAGGGCGCCGAACAGCACCAGCAGCACGATCGCGACCTGCCGCAGCACCTCCTGCGACGCGCCGAGGCTCTGGGCGAAAGCGCCGAACAGCAGCGCCACGACGGAGAAGCTGAGCACGAAGCCCAGCGTGATGAAGGCCGGGCGGGCGCGGCTGGTCTGGCCGACCGAGGCGCCGAGCAGGATCGGCAGCATCGGCAGGATGCACGGGGCCGCCACCGTCAGCGCGCCCGCCGCCAGGGCGAGCAGCAGCGCGGTCACGGCCTGCCGCCGCGACGGGACGTGCG
>CAXTOC010000104.1:0-8597 GCA_964245725.1 uncultured Acetobacteraceae bacterium
GCACCTGAACGTGCCGCGCGCCCTGATCGAGACCCAGCGCGGCCGGGCGGCACTCGCCGACAGCCGCCTGCACGCGGCGATGCGCCGCGCCGTCGCCGAGGCCGCGTCGCGACTGCGCGAGCGACGCACCCACCTGGACGGGCTGGTCGCCCGGCTCGAATCCGGCAGCCCGCTCGGCCTGCTGTCGCGCGGCTACGCGATGGTGCGCGACCTGCGCGGCCAAGCGGTGACGCGCGCCGCCGAGCTGCCCCCCGGCACGAGGTTCCGCCTGCGCTTCGCCGACGGCGAGAGCCAGGCGCGCGTCGAGCCGGCGACCGGCCCCTCGACGCAGGACCGGCTCGATCTCTGAGATCGACGCGATCCGCCGCCCAGCCTTCGCAAAGGCCCGCTCAACGGTAGAATAGGGGTCCGGGGCCTGCGGCCCCGACGGGTCCAGGGCAGCGCCCTGGCCTGAGCCCAGGAGCACACGAATGAAGCACGTCGCATTCAGAGGCAGGCTGGTGATGGTCGGTTTCGGCAGCATCGGCCAGGGCGTGCTGCCGCTGATCCTGCGCCACATCGACATGTCGGCCGACCAGATCACCGTGCTCACCGGAGACGCCCGCGGCGAGGCGGTCGCGAGCGCCCACGGCGTCCGCTTCGTGGTCGAGCCGATCACCCGCGGGAACTATCGCGACCTGCTGCTGCCGCTGCTGGGCGCCGGTGACTTCCTGCTCAACCTGTCGGTGGATGTCTCGTCGGTGGCGCTGATGCAGCTGTGCCGAGAGGTCGGCGCGCTGTATCAGGATACCTGCGTCGAGCCCTGGGCCGGCGGCTACACCGACCCGTCGCTCACCCCCTCGGAACGCTCGAACTACGCGCTGCGCGAGTCGGCGCTGAAGCTGGGGCAGACGCATCCTGCGGGCCCGACCGCGCTGATCACCCACGGCGCCAACCCCGGCCTGGTCTCGCACTTCGTCAAGGAGGCGCTGCTGCACTTGGCGCAGGATGCCGGTGCGATCGAGCCGCCGCCGGACACCCGCGAGGGCTGGGCGGCGCTGGCGCATCGGCTCGGCGTCAAGGTGATCCACATCGCCGAGCGCGACACCCAGGTTGCCGACGTCGCCAAGCGACGCGGCGAGTTCGTCAACACCTGGTCGGTGGACGGCTTCGTGTCGGAAGGCTGCCAGCCGGCGGAGCTCGGCTGGGGAACGCACGAGAAGACGTGGCCTGGCGATGCGCGCGGACATAATTTCGGCGGCGGTGCGGCGATCTACCTGGAGCGCCCCGGCGCCTCGACCCGGGTGCGCAGCTGGACGCCGCTGGAGGGGCCGTTCCACGGCTTCCTGATCACCCACAACGAGTCGATCTCGATCGCCGATTACCTCACCCATCGCGAACGCGGCGCGATCGCCTACCGCCCGACCGTGCACTACGCCTACCACCCGTGCGACGACGCGGTGCTGTCGCTGCACGAGCTGGCCGGCAAGAACTGGCGCCTGCAGCCGGACCAGAGGCTGCTGATGGACGAGATCGTCTCGGGCACCGACGAGCTCGGCGTGCTGCTGATGGGGCACGCGCGCGGCGCCTACTGGTATGGCTCGCGCCTGTCGATCGAGGCGACGCGGGCGTTGGCGCCCTACAACAACGCCACCAGCCTGCAGGTGACGGCGACGGTGCTGGGCGGGCTGGTCTGGGCGATCGAGAACCCCGATCGCGGCGTGGTCGAGCCGGACGCGATCGATCATGTGCGCATCCTCGAGATCGCCCGGCCCTACCTCGGCGAGCTGGTGGGCGTGTTCTCGGACTGGACGCCGCTCGCCGATCGCGGCGACCTGTTCAGCGAGGAGCTGGACCGGGCCTCGCCCTGGCAGTTCGGCAATTTCCGCGTTGCCTGAGAGCGGCGCCACGCTCCTGCGACCTGCCGAATGACCCTGTCGTGCGCGACGCATCTGTATTAGCCTCCGGGCAATGCTCGCTGTCCTCGCCCGTATCGTGTGGATTATCGCCCCGGGCGGGGTCAGGGAGCACGCGCGCTAAGGCTTTCGAGCCGCCGCTTCCCGAAGCCCCGCCGGTCCGGCCGGGGCTTCCCTTCCGCCCCGGCCGACGGCTCCGAACAGGATCCGACTCGTGCCAGGACCCGTCCCACATCCCGCCTTCCCGCTGCTGCCGCTGCTGGTGTTCGCCTTCAGCGCCTCGGCGACCCCCGGGCCGAACAACATCATGATGCTCACCGCCTCTGCCGCGCACGGCATGCGGCGGGCGCTGCCGCAGCTGGCCGGCGTCGCGGTCGGCTTCGGCGTGATGGTGGCGCTGGTCGCCTGCGGTCTCGGCCTGCCGTTGGCGCAGAGTCGGGTCGTGCAGCGGGTGGTCCAGGCGGCAGGCGCGATCTGGATGGCGCGGCTCGCCTGGAAGATCGCGACCGCCGCGGTGCAGGCCGACCTCCGGGCAGCGCCGCCGCTGAGCTTCTGGGGCGCCTGCGCCTTCCAGTGGGTCAATCCCAAGGGCTGGTTCATGGCGATCGCGGCCACGGCGACCTTCCTGCCGCCCGGCGGCAACGCGCTGCTGTTCGGCCCGCTGATCGGACTGGTGTTCACCCTGGTCAGCGTGCCGTGCGTCGGCAGCTGGGGGCTGATCGGCGCCAGCGGCGCGCGCCTGCTGCGCCATCCCGTCCGCTTGCGCGTCTTCAACGTGACGATGGCCCTGCTGCTGCTGGCGACGGTGGCCGCGATGCTGGCCGAGTAGACCAGCCCCTGGCGCTACATGGTCAGCGGATGGCGCTGCAGGTGCTCGGCCGCGAGGCCGTCCGGCCCGAACAGGTGGCTGTGCGCCGGTGAGATCGACAGCCGCACCGACTGGTGCACGCTGGTGGCGTCGGCCCCGTCGGTTTGCACCACCAGCATGGTCTGGTCCTGCAACTCGATGTGCAGCAGGGTCAGGCCGCCGAGCCGCTCGGCGATCACCGCGTGGCCGGCGATGGCGCCGTTCGGATCCACGCTCAGGTGCTCGGGGCGGATGCCCAGCGTGACCGCGGTGCCGCGGCTCAGCGAGTCCGGGGCGACCGGCACCGTGAGGTTGATGCCGCCCGGACCGGCGACGGTGATGCCGCCTGCATCGGCTCCGGTCACGGTGGCCGGCAGCAGGTTCATGCGCGGCGAGCCCATGAAGCCGGCGACGAACAGGTTGCGCGGATGGTGATACAGGTCCAGCGGCGAGCCGACCTGCTCGACCCGGCCGGCCTGCAGCACCACGATCTTGTCGGCCATCGTCATCGCCTCGACCTGGTCGTGGGTGACGTAGATCATGGTGGCGTTGAGCTGCTCGTGCAGCCGCGCCAGCTCGATCCGCATCTGCCCGCGCAGCGCAGCGTCGAGGTTGGAGAGCGGCTCGTCGAATAGGAACACCTTGGGGTTGCGCACGATGGAGCGGCCGATCGCCACGCGCTGGCGCTGGCCGCCGGAGAGCTGCCCCGGCTTGCGGTCCAGGTAGGGACCGAGCTGCAGGATGCGGGCGGCTTCGGCGACCTTGGCGTCGCGCTCCTCGTTCTTCACCCCGGCCAGCTTGAGCGCGAACCCCATGTTCTGGGCGACCGTCATGTGCGGGTAGAGCGCGTAGGACTGGAACACCATCGCCAGCTCGCGCTGGGCGGGGCCGACATCGTTCACCCGCCTGCCGTCGATCAGCAGGTCGCCGCCGCTGATCTCCTCGAGCCCGGCGATCATGCGCAGCAGCGTCGACTTGCCGCAGCCGGACGGCCCGACGAACACGACGAATTCGCGATCCTCGACGTCGAGGGTCACGCCCTTGATCGCCTCGAGGTTGGCGTAGGTCTTGCGGAGGTCGCGCAGCGCCACGGTGGCCATGGTTTCAAGTTTCCTGGACGTTTCTATCTAGATGGGAAGGCGTTCGCCTATTTCACCGCGCCGAAGGTCAGGCCGCGCACCAGCTGGCGCTGGCTGAGCCAGCCGAAGATCAGGATCGGCGCCACCGCCAGGGTCGAGGCGGCGGAGAGCTTGCCGAAGAACAGACCCTCGGGCGAGGAGAACGAGGCGATGAACGCGGTCAGCGGCGCCGCCTTCGACGACGTCAGGTTGAGCGACCAGAAGGCCTCGTTCCAGCACAGGATCAGCGACAGCAGCCCGGTGGAGGCGACCCCGGGCAGCGACAGCGGCAGCAGCACGTGTCGCAGCTCGCCCATGCGGCCAGCGCCGTCCATGCGGCCAGCCTCGAGGATGTCGCGCGGCACCTCCTTGAAGAAGGTGAACAGCATCCATACCACGATCGGCAGGTTCATCAGCATGTACACCAGGATCAGGCCGATGCGGCTGTCGAGCAGGCCGGTGGCGCGCATCAGCAGGTAGATTGGGATCAGCACGCCGACCGGCGGCAGCATCTTGGTCGACAGCATCCACAGTAGGGTGCCGCGTGTGCGGTGGGTCGGGAAGAACGCCATCACGTACGCCGCCGGGATCGCCAGCAGCAGCGCCAGCACGGTGCCGCCCACCGAGATGATCACGCTGTTCAGCGCGAACAGCCAGTAGTTGGCTCGGCTCTGCACGTCGGCGTAGCTCTGCAGCGTCGGGTGGAAGAACAGGTGCGGCGGCGTCGAGACCGCGTCCAGCTCGCTCTTGAAGCCGGTGATGAACATCCAGAAGATCGGGAAGAACATGACCAGCGCGATGAACCAGCCGAGGATCGTGAGCAGCGCCTTGTTCAGCGCGGTGGTGCGCATGTCTCAGACCTCGAGGTTGCGGGCGATCGAACGGACCAGGAAGAAGGCGACGATGTTGGCCAGGATGATGGCGATCACGCCGCCGGCCGAGCCGCCTCCGACGTCGAACTGCAGCAGGGCGCGGGCATAGATCAGGAAGGCGAGGTTGGTCGAGGCGACACCGGGGCCGCCGGCGGTGGTGACGCTGATCTCGGCGAAGATGGTGAGCAGGAAGATGGTCTCGATCATGATCACCACGCCGATCGCACGGCGCAGGTGAGGCAACGTGATGTAGAAGAAGCTGGCGATGGGTCCGGCGCCGTCCATGCGCGCCGCTTCGCGCTGCTCGTGGTCGAGCGACTGCACCGCGGTCAACAGGATAAGGATCGCGAACGGCAGCCACTCCCACGACACGATGCCGACGATGGTGAGCAGCGGCACCTGCGAGAACCAGTCCACCGGGGCGATGCCGACCGCGCGGAGCAGCGCCGACACCACCCCGTAGATCGGGTGCAGCATCAGGTTCTTCCACACCAGGGCGGAGACGGTCGGCATGACGAAGAACGGCGCGATCACCAGCAGCCGGGCGATGGCCCGGCCGGGGAACTCCTGGTCGTACAGCACCGCGAGCAGGGTGCCGCCGCCGACCGTGATCACCAGCGTGCCGCCGAGCAGGATCAGCGTGTTGGTCAGGGAGGCCCAGAAATCCGGATCGGTCAGCAGGAAGCGGTAATTGTCGAAGCCGGCGAAGCCGGTCTGGGTCGGGTCGACCAGGTTGTAGTGCTGGAAGGAGAACCACAGCGTCATCACCAGCGGGATGAGCGACCAGGCCAGCAGCACGATCACCGAGGGCGAGATCAGCGGCAGGGTGACGCCGTTGCGGCTGGTGCGCGACCGCCCGGATCGCGTCGGGCCGGGACGGGTCGGCCCAGGGCGCGTCGACCCGGGGAGCGTCGACTCGGGGCGCGTCGTCGTGGCCGCACGCACTGCCTGCGACATCGCTCTCGATCCCTATCCTGCGCATCTGGAGTGCGCTTTGCCGGAAACTGGTAAAGCGGGGCGGGCCCGAGAGCCCGCCCCGACGACTGGTCGTATCAGAAAAGAGCGTCTCAGAACAGTTCGATCACGCTCTTGAAGCCGAGCAGGGCGGCGTCGGGAAGATTGCTCTGCGCGTTCGGACGGAAGAAGTACTGGAAGTCCGGCGCGAAGGTGACGCCGCGGAACACGTGGATCTGGTAGTTCACTTCGAGGTTCATCGTGTGGGTCTGGATGCCGCGCGGCACCGTCGTGTCGGTCACGAACGAGCCGGTGAGCGGCAGGCCGAGCTCCTGCTCGAGTCCCTGCGCCTTGCCCAGCGAACCGGCGACCTCGGTGTAGGCGAACTCGACGCCGATGGTGTCGAACGGACGCGCCTTCCAGAAGCCGCGATCCAGCCCGGCGACGATGTACTCGTTGGCGCGGGTCGAGAAGCGTTCATCGTTGTGCACGTAGTCGCCGAGCACGATCACGCCGTCGGTGTCGCCCGGACCCTGACGCAGCAGCATCTGGTCGAACGCGGCCCAGGCCTGCGTGCCGCCCTTGCGCTCCTGCGCCGGCAGGCCGGTCACGCCGAATGGACCGTCATTGACGTCGAGCGCGTTGCTCGGGTGGTTGTTGTTGTCGTAGGCGGCGCCGAGCTTGTAGTGGCCGGGCATCTTGTCTGGCCCGAAGGTGGGCTCGAAGCCCACCTCGGCCGGGAAGAACTCGCCGTTGATGTGCGAGCTGTCGAAGGTGAAGCCGGACCGGAAGCCGTTGGAGGCGCTGTAGATGTTGTCCTGGGTGAAGAAAATGCCGGCCTGGACGTAGAGCGGGGCGATCGGGCGCACGCGCAGGCGGACCGCCCAGTTGGCGTCAGGATAGGACGAGTTGGAGACGTTGTCGCCGACCGCCTTGGGATTGCCGCACAGGGAGTTCTGCTGGAAGTTGCAGTTCAGCGGCGAGGCGTCGAAGTCGTTCTGCGAGGGGAAGCGTCCGAACGCGAAGGCGACCCGGCCGTGCGCCACCGTTTCTTCGCCGTAGAAGAACACGAGATGGATCGCGACGTTGCCGCCGGCGCCGTAGATCTCCTGCGACGGGTTGAGGTTGTCGCCGAAGATCGGGCTGGTCGGGATGCCGTAGCGGCCGACCGCGACCGCGTGCGTCTCGAAGCCCGGGATATGGGCGAGCACGTTCCAGTCCTGGTCCCACTCCAGGCCGTACTGGCCGGCATTGGCGGAGCCCTTGCGCGGTCCGCTGATGATGCCGTCGAACTCGTCGACGTTGCTGAGCAGGACCGCGGTGCCGTACTGCTTGAGGTACTGGTTGACCTGGGGCACCAGCGCCTCGGGAGCCGGGAGCGGCGTCATGCCGTAATCCGAGCTCGGAACGCCGGAGAGCTTCTGGCTGGCGAAGGTGCCCTGGGCCTGATCGGGCGTCTGGGCCAGGGCGGAGCCCGAGGCGACGCAGAGGAGCGCGCCGGCGCCGAGCAGAGAGGCGCGGTGCGTACGCCAAGCGAGCCGGGACTTCGCCCCGTTTGGTATCGACATCATGTTCCTCCGAACGCTTCTCGAGCTCTTCTTATTACGCAGCCGCACCTTCCGTGGCGGATCTGCCACATGGGGCAGACAAGTAACGAGGCAGGGGTTGACCCATCCCGGGAGGGACCGATTATCCGCCCCATCGCTACACCGCCGCGACCGATACGGTCACTGCCGAGATTGATCCCACGACCTGCCCGCGACGTCAAGCATAATTAATTCACCCTGAATTAATTAATCGCCTTCCCTGATCGGCGCCGAGGTGCCATCAGGACGGATGACCGGCGTCAACAGCGGCGGGCGATCGTCCTCGATGACCAAGCAAGACCGACCCGGCGCGAGCCAGCAGGGCAGCAACTCCACGGCGGTGCGGCACTTCAACGAGCGCCGCCTGCTGACACTGCTGCGCCGCCTCGGCGACGCCTCGAAGGCGGATCTGGCGCGTCATCTCAAGCTCACCCAGAACGCGGTCGGCCAGATCGTGCAGTCGCTCGAGCAGCAGGGCCTGGTCTCCAGCACCGGCCGGCGCATGGGACAGCGCGGCCAGCCTGCCACCCTGCTGCACCTCGACCCCGACGGCGCCTGTTCGCTCGGCATCAAGCTGGGACGCCGCTCGGTCGATTCGGTGCTGGTGGACCTCGCCGGCGGCGTGCTCAGGACCCGTCGCTACGAGTGCCTGTTCCCGGCACCGCAACAGGCGCTGAAGCTCGCGCTGCGCGGCGTCGCCGAGATCCGCCGCTCGCTCCCCGCGTCGCGCCGCGACCGACTGGTCGGAGTGGGTCTGGCGCTGCCCTCGCCCGGTCGCGGCGACGACTCCGGTCCGCCGGAGGTCGCGCGGGCCTGGGCCGACTACGACATCGCCGCCGAGCTCCGCGCCCTCCTCGACCTTCCCGTGCTGGTGGAGCATGACGGCACCGCCGCGGCGCTCGCCGAGCTGTTCCACGGCCACGGCCGCGAGCTCGACGACTTCGCCTGCATCTACATCAACAGCTCGATCGACGGCGGCATCGTCTTGGGCGGAGACTACCGTCGCGGGATCGGCGGCCTTGCCGGCGCCATCGGGATGATCCCGGTGGCGCGGTCACGGCTGCCGCACGCCGACGCGCGCGGGCGCCGGCCGGTGCTGCTCGACCGCGCCTCCGGCGCGGCGCTGATCCGTCACCTGGATGCCCACGGCATCGCCGTCGCGCGCGCCACCGAGCTGCACGCGGTGATGCGCAGCCACGGCGAGCTGGTCGAGGCCTGGATGCAGGACTGCGCCGAGGCGCTGGTGGTGCCGGTGCTTTCGATGGCGAGCCTGCTCGACGTGCAGGCGATCATCCTCGACGGCAACCTGCCGCGCGCCCTGATCG
>CAXTOC010000105.1:0-8546 GCA_964245725.1 uncultured Acetobacteraceae bacterium
GGATAGCGCTGCCGCAGCGTCTCCCAGAACCGCCAGACGCCAAAATCGCGCTCGCGCACGTTGGTGTCGTGCAGCAGCACGACCGCGCGCCGCGACAGCTTGGGCAGCCAGCTCCGGAAGTCCTCTGTGATGTCGCACAGCAGGTGGCGGCCGTCGATGTGCAGCAGGTCGATGCCGCTGTCGGGATCTTCCCGCGCGCCCGCATCCGGGAACCGTTCGAGGGCCTGGTCGAACCGGCAGCGCAGCAGGCGCGAGAAGCCGCCGAAGCGCTGGTCGTGGAAGCGGGAGAACTCCTCGAACACGGACTCGCCGTAGAAGCCGGCATGCTCGTCGCCCTGCCAGCTGTCGATCGCGACGCACCGGGTCGGCAGGTGGCAGGACAGGACGGCCTCGCAGAAGCCGGCATAGGAGATGCCGGCGTGGGTGCCGAGCTCGACGAACACCGAGGGGCGGGCGGCGCGCATGATCCAGCTCGCGAACGGCAGGTGCCCATACCACGCGCTGTCCGGACCCAGGCGGCTCGGCCGCTGGAACAGCGGCTCCAGCGAAGGGTCGATGAGGGCGCCGAGCGGCTCCCCTGGCTCAAGCATTGCTGATCCCGTCGGCGTTGCGATCAACGCACAGCCTTTGCTGCAACGCGCCGCGCCACGCAAGGGCGGGCGGCGACGCTGCGCCGCGCGCCCGCAGGACCGGATCGCTCGTTGCGTAAAATTCTCATCAAACGAGACAGCATCGCCGCCCAGTCTCGTTTTTCTAGCAGATATTACTTTATTGATACTTGTAATCAATCGACCAGTCAAGAAATGACGTTGCGCCGCAAAAGAACAATCTGATAGATCTGCCGAACGCGCACTCGGCGGACGTGACGGTCCAGGGGATCATCGCGTCGCAGGATGAGGGATCGGGCATGGCCGTAGTCACAGTCGTCGGCGCATCGGGGGCGTTCATCCCAGTCACGGTCAACGGCGGCGTCGCCTTCTCGCTTGCCAGGGCCTACGCCAACGCGGTGAACGGCCTGGCTACGAACGGCGATCTGTTCATGCAGAACCTGATCCCCGGATCGGCTCCGCCGACGGTGACCGGCGGCCAGGTGGGCGAGGGCGTCGTGCGCAGCTCCGGGAGCTACACCTTCCCGGGCGGCTACAGCTACCTCACCAACAATGCGACGGGCGGCGTCGTGATCGACCAGTCCGCGATCGGATCGACCACCAGCGTGCTGTCCAGCATCGGCGGCACCACCCTGCTCGGCGGCGCCGGCGGCGGCCTGTTCGTGGGCGGCGGCGGCAACAACGTGTTCGAGGGGCTCAGCGCCGGCGGCGGCAACTACGTCATCGCGACGACGGACGGGAACGACAGCGTCTTCGGCAACAGCGGCAGCAACCTGATCTACACCGACGGCGGCCAGAACCTGATCTTCGCCGGCACCGGCAACGACACCATCTTCTCGAGCGGGACCGACAGCATCATCGCTGGCAGCGGCAGCGACACCGTCGCCCTGACCGGCTCGTCCAGCACCGTCTATGGCAGCTCCGGCTCGCTGCTGCTGGCCGATGGCGGCGCCGACAACACCTTCGCCGGCGGCAGCGGCTCGACGATCCTGTTCGACGGCAGCTCCGGCTCGTACTACCTGTCCGGCACCAGCACCGTGATCGGCGGCACCAGCGACACCATCACCGCGTCCGGCAACATGACGGTGTTCGGCGGCAACGGCACGCTGGTCAACGAGACCGGCACCGGAGCGCTCGCCTTCATCGCCAACCCGGGCCTCAGCGGCACCGTCAACGGCGGCAGTTCGGCCACCGTGTTCGGCGCGAGCAACGCCAACATCGTCTACTCCGGCTCGTCGGGGGTCAGCTACCTGATCGCCGCGACCGGCAACGAGACCCTGAACGGCTCGGGCTCCGCCAACACGCTCGACCTGTTCGGCAACTCCAGCCAGGCCGACCTGCTGGGCGGCGCCGGCGCGGACTCGCTCACCGCGGGCTCGGGCGTCACCTCGATGACCGGTGGCGCGGGTGCGAACATGTTCCTGTTCACCGACGGCGTCGGTGGCCAGGCGACGATCACCGACTTCGCCAGCTCGGCCGGCAACATGGTCGGGTTGTTCGGCTACGGCGCCGGTGCGGTGCAGACGGCGCTCGCCAACGCCACCGACAACGCGCAGGGCGGGTCGGTGATCTCGCTGAGCGACAACACGACCATCACCTTCAGCGATCTCACGGCCGCCCAGCTGCAGGCCAAGAGCAACCAGTTCTTCTCCACCTGATCACCGAGCGCCCGCGCCTCCGGCCGGGGCCACCCCTATCCCGATGGCGGCGGACCCTCTAGGGTCCGGCTGTCTGGACGACCGGCCGCCTGCGCATCCGTGCCCGGCCTGCACCGGGGGCGGGGATGACGCGCGAGGATCAGGATCCGCCGCCGGACGGCGAGACCGAGAGCGGGGCCGCGACGCTGCTCGACAGCTACCGGCACAGCCTAAGCCTGCAGGAGATGCGGATCGCCTCGCTGCAGGCGAGCCTCGCCGAGCGCGTGCTTCGCGTCGAGGGACTGGAGCGCTCCGCCTCCTGGCGCGTCACCAGCCCGATCCGCGCGGTGCGCTCGCTGGCTGCCGGGCGCCTGCCGTCGGGACTGATGCTGCGCGATGTCGGGCGGCGCATCAGCGACATCGCCGAGACCGAGGGCGCGCGCGGGCTGCGCAGGCGGGTGGCCATCCGGCTGCGCCACCACCTCATCAACCGGTTCCGCCGCGAGCGGCCGCGCACCCCGCCGAGCGCCGCGCCGGCACCCTGGATCGCGGCCGCGCCCGTCGCCTCCTTGCGCCGCTCGGTGCTGATCGTGGCCGAGCTCAGCGTGCCGCAATGCGCGAAATACCGGGTCTGGCAGAAGCAGGAGCATCTGCGGCGGCTCGGCTGGCCGTGCGCGGTGGTGGAGTGGCAGGAGACCGCCGCCGCCCTCTCGGCGCTGCAATGCTGCACCCACGTCGTGTTCTACCGCGTGCCGGCGCGTCCGAGCGTGCTCGGCCTGATCGAGGAGGCGCATCGCCTCGGCCTGCAGCCCGTCTGGGAGGTCGACGACCTCATCTTCGACGAGCCGCTGTACCGGCGCAACGCCAACCTCGCCACGCTTCCCTCCAGGCTGCGCGACGAGGTGCTGACAGGGGTGCGGCTCTACCGCCAGGCCATGCTGGCCTGCGGCCGCGGCATCGCCTCGACGCCGGTGCTGGCGCGCTGCATGCGCGAGGCCGGCGTCGCCGAGGTGGCCTGCATCGAGAATGCGCTGGACGACGAGACGCTCTCGGTGGCCCGTGCTCTGCGCCGCGAACGCGCCGGGGCGTCGACGCCAGGCCCGATGATCGTCTACGGGTCCGGCACCAAGACCCATGACGCGGACTTCGCGGTGGCGGCGCCGGCGATCGAGCGCCTGCTGCGGACGCATCCCGCCTTGCGCCTGCGCATCATCGGCGAGCTGAACCTGCCGGAGTCGCTGGAGCGTTTCGCCGGTCGCATCGAGCGGCTCGCGGGCACCAACTACGTCGCCTATCTCCGGCTGTTCTGCGAGGCCGACATCGCGATCGCGCCGCTGGAAGCGACGCTGTTCAACGATGCCAAGAGCAACATCAAGTTTCAGGAAGCGGCGATCCTGGAGATGCCGAGCGTCTGCTCGCCCCGTGCCGCCTTCCGCGACGTCGTGCTGCAGGATCGCAACGGCCTGCTCGCCGATAGCGATGCGGAGTGGGAGCAGGCGCTGGACCGGCTGATCCGCGATCCCGCGCTGCGTGCGCGGCTCGGCCGTCAGGCGCTGCAGGACGTCCTGCAGCGTTACGCGCCGGAGCGTATCGCCGCCGAGCAGGTGCTGCCGCTGTTCGGCGCCCCCGAGCCGCCGCCGCCTTCGGGTGGCGTGGCCAGGCTGCGCGTGCTGATGGTCAACGTGTTCTTCTGGCCGCGCAGCTTCGGCGGCGCCACCATCGTCGCCGAGCAGCTCGCGCGTCGCCTGCAGGCGCGCGACGATGTCGAGATCGCCGTCTTCACCTCGCACGGCGAGGTCGAGGACCGCGAGCAGGCGCTGCTGCGCTACGACTGGCAGGGCATGACGGTGTTCGCAGCACCGCTGCCGCCGGCCGGCGATCACGTCGCGGGATTCGACAATCCCGCCTCGGTCCGGCATTTCGCGTCGGTCCTGGACGCGGTGCGGCCGGACGTGGTGCACGCGCACTCCATCCAGGGGTTCGGCGCCGGCATCCTGCGGCTGTGCCAGGAGCGCGCGATACCCTACGTCATCACCCTGCACGACGCCTGGTGGCTGTGCGACCGGCAGTTCATGGTGCGCGGCGACGGCCGCTACTGCTTTCAGACCCGGATCGACCAGCGGGTCTGCCAGGCCTGCGTGCCGCACGCACGCCACCTCGGGGCGCGCGCCGCCATCCTGCGTCAGGTGCTGCATGGTGCCGCACACCTGCTCAGCCCGAGCGACACGCATCGCGGCCTCTACCTAGCCAACGGCGTCGCGTCCGCTTCCCTCAGCGTCAGCCGCAACGGCATCGCGGCGCCCGCGCGGCCGCACGCCCTGCGCAGGCCCGGCGCGCCGCCGCGCTTCGGCTTCGTCGGCGGCAACGAGCCGATCAAGGGCTTCCACCTGCTCCGGGCCGCCTTCGAGAGCCTGAGTTCGGGCGAGTGGGAACTCGTGCTGGTCGACAACACGCTCAATCTCGGCTTCAGCTCGATCGACGTCTCGGACTGGCGCGTCTGCGGACGCATCGAGGTGGTTCCGGCCTACGGGCAGGACGGGCTGGACGAGTTCTTCGACCGGATCGACGTGCTGCTGTTCCCCTCGCAGTGGAAGGAGAGCTACGGCCTGACCGTGCGCGAGGCGCTGGCGCGCGACGTCTGGGTGGTGGCGACCGCGCCCGGCGGCCAGGCGGACGACATCGTCGACGGCGTCAACGGTCGCCTGATCCCGCTCGACGGGCGCTCGGACGGCCTGATCGCGGCGATCGGCGAGATCTTGCTGGCGCCCGCGATGCTGGACGGCTACGCCAATCCGCGTCGCTTGGCGCTGGCCGATTACGAGACGCAGACCGAGGGGCTGCATGCGGTGCTGCGCGGCGCCGCCGCGCGGTAGCGCGCGATGCGGTCTCCCTCGATGCCGTCTCAGCCTTTGAGCACATGGCGCAGGGCAGCCATCCGGTCGCGCGTCAGCAGCAGGTAGAGCAGCCGCATGCGCAGGCTGCTCCGCGGCCTTCTGACCTTGAAGGGCGTTATACGCTCGTCAATCCAGGCCTCGGGAAAGGTTCCGTAGCGGCGCAGCATCTTCGGCCAGCTGGTCAGCCAGGGGATGCGCGCCGGATCGTCGCGCAGCAGCTCCACCTTGATGAAGGGGACGCGGCCGCAGCGAAGTGCCGTGATCCAGTCGACGTGCATCGGATTGACCGCGACCAGCCGTCGCAGCCCGACCCGCCGGTCCGGCAGGCAGGCACCCCACGAAAGACCCTCGGCGCGGATCGCGGTGCCCAGCCCGATCTCGCCGTGCAGGATGATCTCCGCCTTGCTCATCTGCGCGAACGGCAGCTCGAGCACGCGCGCGATCGCCGGACGGGCCAGCGTCTCGCGGCTCATGCAGAGAAACCAGGACTGGAGATGCCAGGATACTTCATGAGACTCGACCATGCCCCAGACGTCGTAGTGCTGCGTCCGCATCGCGCGCACGATCGGCGCCAGTTCGCGCAACGGGCCGAACACGCTGTCGTTGACGAGCAGGACGCTGTCCGCGCCTTCGGCGCATCCGGCGCCAAGCAGATGCTGCCAGGCACCGAAATCGAGTCCCGCATTTGCCCGCGGATGCGCGGTGACGCCGAGGCGGTCGAGGATGTCGCGATCCTCCACCGCGAGCCGCTCCATCCCGGACAGTGCGAGGTGCACCGACAGGCCGCATCGCCTGAGCTGGCCGAGGTAGTGCAGGACGGAGCTGGATAATCGTCGGTCCGGCGCGTAGTGCGCGAACAGGCATACGTCGTGTGCGACCGGCTGCTTCATCGCGCCCGTCCTGCCGGAGATTGCAGAGCCGGTGCCACCTGTTGCCGATAGGACGCGCGCTTGCTGATCTCATCTTGCAGTTTGTTCATGATTGGAACTTCCTGCTGGCGCGGGGGATTTTTCGGCTGTAGACACGCGTGGTGTGCGGGTCGACTCGACTCTCTCGATTCCAACACGACTCGCGCTACCACGAGTAGGAGTAGGCAGGTTTCATGAGCAAGGCATTCATTGCCGGCGTCCTTCAGGACTCCATCGATTGCACCGGCGTCGCAGCCAACCAGGCTGCGAGCGACCTGATCGGGGCGATCGTTCGCGAGTTGAAGAAGGAAGGCGGCTTCACCCTGCCGTCTTTCGGCACCTTCACCGTCCGCAAGACCAAGGCGCGCAAGGCGCTGAACCCGCGCACCGGCGAGCCGGTGAAGGTGAAGGCCGGCAAGACCGTACGTTTCAAGGCCAGCCCGAACCTGAAGAAGGCGGTCTGATCCGCGGCGGCCGACCGGGGCGCACCGGCCCCGGCGGCCTTCTCGTTACTTAGGCGCATCGTCGACGGTCCGGATCTGGCTGGGGCGGGAGGATTCGAACCTCCGCGTGGCGGAATCAAAATCCGCTGCCTTACCGCTTGGCTACGCCCCATCGGCCGAACCGGCGCGGCTCTTGATAAGGCGGCGCGGGCGGGCTCGGCAAGCCCCGGCCCGCCGCTCAGATCTCGGGCGAGGTCAGCGCCGGCGCCGGCGCCTCGGGCGGGACGTCTTCCGCCGGCACCACGCTGCCGCCCAGCATGCGGCCGAACCACTCCGCGCGGTCGAGCGCGCGGTCGAGTGCCGCCATGGTGCCGGACAGGTCGGGGCTGTCGTCGCGCTCCCAGGCGCGCACGGTCCGCATCCACACCCCGAGCAGGCCGCCGACGCGCAACGCGCCGGTGACGCCGCTGGTGCCGAGGCCGGCGGCCTGCGCCATCCAGGCCATGCTGCGGCCGGTCGCTCCCGCCAGCATCAGCGCCAGCGCCGGGTCCAGCGGCAGCCCGCGCAGCACCGCCCGCACGCCGCCGCGATGCTGCTGCAACACGTCGAAGCGACGCATCAGCGCGTCGAACAGCCTCTCGCGCACGGTGCCGGTGAGCTCCTCGCCGGCCAGCGCCGCCCGGTCGGCCTGCAGACCCAGCTTGGCCAGTATGCTGGCGCGCACCGGGAATCGCTCGCGCGCCCGATCCAGCGGCAATCCGGCCTCGCGGGCGGCATCGACCACGGTCACCCGCGCCCATCCCAACGCTTCGGCCTGGGTCATCGCCATGCCGACCAGCGCCGCGTCGAACTGCTCGTCATCCATCCGTGAGGCTCCAGGGCGGGCTATGTCGCGCTCGACGCCCAGGGTCGGCGTCGGACCCGCCGGCACGTCAACGTGCCAGCGCGCGCGAGCGTTGCGTCGCCGCCTCTATGCCGGCGCGCACGTTCTGCGGCCAGGCCGCCTGCTGCATCAGCACCGCGAGCGCCTGCTCGGTGGTGCCGCCGGGACTGGTGACCGCGCGACGCAGCGCCTCGGACTCCTCCATCGGCGTCGCCTGCAGCAGGGCGCCGGCGCCGCTCACCGTGCGCCGGGCGAGCTGCCGCGCCAGCGCCGGTGCCAGACCCTGCTCGCGCCCCGCGGCCTCGAGCAGCTCGGCGAGCAGGAACACGTAGGCCGGACCGCCGCCGGAGATCGCCGTCACCGGGTCGAGCAGCGCCTCGTCCTCGATCCAGGCGACCTCGCCGACCGCGCGCAGCAGCCGGTCGCACAGCGCGCGCTGCGCGTCCGAGACGCCGGAGCCGGCGCAGGCCACCGTGATGCCCTGGCCGATCGCCGCCGGCAGGTTGGGCATCGCGCGCACGATCGGCGCACGGTCCG
Organism: uncultured Acetobacteraceae bacterium; assembly: GCA_964245725.1. Taxonomy (GTDB): domain Bacteria; phylum Pseudomonadota; class Alphaproteobacteria; order Acetobacterales; family Acetobacteraceae; genus Lichenicoccus. Next base: position 7,911 of record CAXTOC010000105.1, read on the forward strand.
GGAACTGCCCCGACAGGCCGGCGAGCGTGCGTCCGGCCATGATCGACAGCACCACCGCCGTGCCGGTCAGGTGCGCCACCGCGGGCAGTGCCGTGTCGGCCGCCTGCGGCTTGACCGCGAGCACGATCACCGCGGGCCGGAAACCATCCGGCAGGGCGTCCGCGCTGTCGATGCGCAGGTGCGGGGCGTCGACGCGCACCGGCGCCGGATCGAGCACGACGGACGGCTCCAGCCCCTGATCCTGCCAACCGCGCAGCAGCGCCGTGCCCATACGGCCGCCGCCGAGCAGCAGCAGCGGCGGGATCGCGGGATCAGGCATACGCGTCAGGCCTCGCCGGCGCACTCCAGCATCGCCGCTTCCAGCGCCTCGGTGGGCGTCTTGCCGCCCCAGAGCACGAACTGGAACGCGGGATAGAAACGCTCGCATTCGGTGATGGCGATGTCGACCATGTCCTCCAGGCTCTCGGCCGACGCGCCCGGAGCGCCGCGCAGCAGCACGGAGTGGCGGAACAGCGGCATGCCGTCGTCCGGATCCATGCCGAAATGACCGATCCACAGCCGCTCGTTGGCCAGCGCGAGCAGTTCGAACAGCGCGCGGCGCTGCTGCGTCGGCACCTTCAGGTCGAAGGCGCAGGT
>CAXTOC010000106.1:0-3570 GCA_964245725.1 uncultured Acetobacteraceae bacterium
GTGCCGGCCCGCGTCTCGTCGACCGCGCCGGGAACGCCGGCGGTGGATCCGGCGGCCGCTCGCTGATCGGCGTTGTTTGAGACGATGCTGATGTCGCCGTGCGGGATGCCGGCGGCCTCCAGCGCCTCGACCGTGTGCCGGGCCTCGTTGTAGTCGTCATAGAGGTGGGTGAAGGTGCGCATGGCCATGATGGCCTCCTGGATGCTGCTGGTGTTCTGCCGGGACCCGCGAGGGGTTACTGCGCCTGGCCGACATTGCCCTTGTAGTCGAGCCATACCGCGACCTGCTGGCCGTCCTTCACGCCCTTGCCGCGCCACACGCCGCCGCCGTCCTTGTGCAGCCTGACCACGTTCTGGAAGCCCTCGCCCTGGATGCGACGCCGGGCCTCTCCCGCGCTGAACGAGTTGGCGCCTCGCGCGGGCTGCATCGAGTTGTTGCCGGTGGTCGTGACCGCCTGGTTGCGGTCGCCGCTCGCGGCCGCAGTGCCGGTGTTGCGGTCGGTCATGCTCGTGCTCGGCGTGGTTCCGCTGCTCGGATCGACCCCGGCCTGCGGCGCGTTGGAGGTGGCTCCCGGAGGAGAGTTCGGGTTCGAGGGCGCTGTCGCCGGTTGTGCCGAGGCAGCCGTCGCCAGCAGCATGGCCGCGAAGGCCAATGGAATGGTCTTCATCGTGGTGATCCTTGAACTTTTGTTTGTACGTGGCTTGCGCGAGGGACGAGCCGTACCTCGGCTCAGCTGATCGTGCGCTCGGAGACCTGCGACCGCCGCTGCATGGCCATACGGTGCGAAGAGAGTCCGGATCCCGTGCGCGGCGAGAACTCCGGATCATCGGCTGCCTGGGCGACGGCTCGGCCCAAGCAAGTCGCCGACCTGCCCCGAGCTTTCACCGCTCGGGGCTCTACCCGCTCAGACCTTCGGAGAACCGACCGGTGTCACCGGAGCGGTCGGCGATCCCGATCCGACCGCAGGCTCCTTGACGATCTCGACGTCCTCGCGGCGCACCGTGTCGTGGATGGTCTCGACGTGCTCGGAGACTTGCTTGTTGACGACGACTTCCTCGACAACGTGTGCGGTCTTTCCGACCACCGCCTCCTCGTCCATCTCCCTGACCTCGATCGCCCTGTCGGTGAACGCGGCGGCATCGACGGTGCCGGAGGCCGGGCGGCGCTGGATCGTGGCGTGTTCCGAGCGAAGGGAAACGTCCTGCTCGACCGCCGTCTCCACGACGAAGCGCCGCACGCGCGTCGAGCCACGGTCGACGAGACGCTTGCCGACGACGAGCTGCTCCTCCGACAGCGCGATCGCTTCCTCGCCAGTCACGGCGCCGGCTGCCGGCTGCACGGCAGGTGCGACCGCACCAACCGTCTCACGGCTCGTGGTGGTGGTTCCTCCGGCAGTGCCGTAGGCGGCCGCACGCGCGTCGATGTCGATCGGGTCGTGCGTCTCGAGGATGCGAGACACGCTGGCCACATGCTCCTCGGGTGCCCTGACGGTGACCACGGTCGAGCCGCTCTGCACGCTGCGCTCATAGACCGAAGTGTCGTGCGCCGGCTCGCCGCCGAAGAGGTTGCTCCAGAAGCCCTTCTCGCGGGGTGCCGCGGCGGCGTCAGCGGTCGCGCCGGCCTGCTCCGAGGCGTGCACGGATATGGCATCCGCGGGAACGTTCGCGGCCTTGAGATCGGCAACGGCCAGATCGGCATGAGCTGCCGTGTCATAGACGGCAACGATGGTCTCTATGGTCATCTCTATCGATCCTTATCGAGTTCTGAATGGGGTGTGCCCGGCGCCGTGCCGGTGGCCGACGCCTCGGCGGGTATGGGCGTGACCGCCGCCTCATCCGAGGCCGCTTCGCTTCCGCAGGATCACTCCCTCAACGTGTCGGCCGTCGAACGCGCGAGTGCGCACACGACCTTCTGTGCCGTCCCCCGAGTGCTCGACCTTGGTATTGCCCGTGGCTTTACCCACGTCCTCCTTGACCGAGCTTGAGATCCTTCCGCCGGCACCTGCCATGATCTCTGTTCATGGATCGGTCTTCCTGCTGCTGCCGACGGATCTTCAGGGTGATGTTCGACTACGGCCTAAAATCGAACGCAGCAAGCAGGTTCCGAGAGCTGTTGTTCTAGTTGTACAACGGATTACTTAACCTGGATCATGATCGCTCTTCACTAGTGATCTGTGGCAGCCGCACTAGGCTCCGCTCCCGCCTGTCGGTGCACCTTGTTTTGACTGTGTTTTCCTTGGGATGCCCGGCTGGCGCCGGTGCACCCGCACGGCCACCGCTGCCCTGGGATGCATGCCGGACGTCGCGCGCGTCGCGGACACGTGATCAGGTCCCGGGCCATCGAGGTCGCGTCTGCCGCGTGGCGTGAGCTGCCCGATCTTGATCCGAACGCCGCGCCCCGACCGCCGCGAGTGCGGCACCACCCGCCCGCGCGACGGTCCGGTCGGGATCGACGGTGACGGCCGCTAGGACGTTACTTGGCCGGATGGACCCTCGCCTGTGCCAAGCTCGTCCTCTTTCCGGCGCTTGAGCTCGAGCCGATCGAAGTAGCGAGCCACTTCATCCGACGCACCTGCGAAATTCAGGTAATCCTTGTTGAAACCCGCGAGCTTCTGCAGTGCAGGCACATTCAGCAGCCCGAGCATCCTGTGCTCCAACGTGATGAGCCGGTGCTGCTTGAACTCCTTGAGCACGCGGTTCACGTGAACCGACGTCAGGCCCAGCGCATCGCCCAGTTCGGTCTGCGTCAGGGGCAACCGAAAGACATCTCCATCCGTCAGATCGACCGCAGCATGCCGCCAGAGCAGCTCGCACAGCAGGTAGGCGATACGGCCACGCGCGTCGCGGCGTCCGAGGGCGACGATGCGCTCGCGCAGCATCGCCTCTTCCTGCAGCGAGCTCCACCACAGCGCCGCCGAAACGCGCGGCCGTCGGGAGAACACGTCCATGATGCTCTCGCGCGAGATCGGCGCCACCACGACCGGAGTGAGCGTGCCGATCGAGTGGTCCATTGCCCTGAGCAGGAAGACGTGCAGGTCGCACAGGTCTCCAGGTATGAGAAACGTCATGATCTGGCGTCCTCCGTCCGGCAACGCGCGATAGCGCACTGCCATCCCCTGCTTCAGCAGGAGGGCGGATCGCGGCGCCAGGCCCTCGGTGGCGATGTCGAGGTCTGGCCCGAAGCGCTGTTCGGGCTGCGCCAGACGCTCGAGAACCCTGCTGTCGGATGGCGACAGCGGCACGAAATGCGAGAGTTTCCGGACGAGCGGGCTCACGCTGCCTTCTCTGTGATGTAGAGGGTGGCCGTGCCCTGTCCCTGGATGGGGCATGCTCGTTCTCCGGCGACTGGCAGCAGTTTATTGCCGGAGGCGCCCCCGGTCGATGAGTTGGTTCAGCAGGAACGCAAGCCACGCTCAAAATGATGTGACCCATCTGGGCTGTCGGCGAGATCTTCTTCGACCTCCTCACGCCGCCGGTGGCTCCGACGGCCGGCTTGCGTGAACGACCTGCTGCTCGGCCAGCAGCAGAGACAGCCTTCCGAGCATCAACGCCGCTCGACCGTGAGGATCCG
>CAXTOC010000106.1:3670-8544 GCA_964245725.1 uncultured Acetobacteraceae bacterium
AGCAGCGCGCGGTCCGCCCGCGATCGTGGTTCGAACCAAACGGACAACGCCCCCGGAAACTAGCACATTGCTCCCGTGTTTCCCGTCGATGCAGGGCGCCGACAAGATCAATGACGAGCTGGAAGTTGGCTTCAACGAAGCCTTCGAGAAACGATGGCGTCGTGCGGAACAGGCCGGGCGCGTCTTCATGGCGGCCTTCGTCGTCGCCAGTCTGGCGGGCCTGCTCGGACGCGGTCCCTATAGCCATCAAACCAAGAAACTCGGCGACTCCTCGCTCGCCGTTGACTTCGAGCCGGTAGCTCGGTCGCAGACCGGCACCCAGGTCACCTTCCACCTGAGAAATCTCACCGACGGATCAGCGCTGAACTTGTTCGTCGGCTCGACCATGGTGGAGCCCATGGGTCTGGGACGAATTCTTCCTCAACCGATCAAGACACAGGCCGTGCAGGGCGGACTGCTTCTGACGATCGCGGTGCCGCCGAACACCGCTGATGCTGCACTTCGTCTCATGCTGATGCCGGTTGACATCGGAGCGAAGGACCTGGTCGCCCGTCTGGGAGACCACCCTCCGCTGCACTGGACGCAGGTCGTGGTACCCTGAGGTGCGTCGATGAGCGTCATCCTGCGTGCGGCACTCGCATATATTGTTCTACTGCTCGCGGTGCGGCTGATCGGTCGACGCATGGCCAGCATGCTGGCGCCGTTCGATCTCATCGTTCTGTTCCTGTTCGGCGGCGCCCTCATGTCGGCCGTACTGGGCGACGACCATTCTTTCGTCGCCGCGATAGGAGCCGTGTTCTCGATCGGTCTGATGCACGTGCTGGTGTCGTCGCTCAAGCGCTGGTGGCCGTGGTTCGGACGCCTGGTGGATGGCACGCCCATCGTCGTCTATGAACACGGCAAATGGCACGAAGACAGGATGCGCGGTCTGCGCATGCTGGAAAGCGACGTCATGACCGCCGTCCGGCAGAAGGGGCTGATGCGGCTGGAGCAGGTGCGATATGCCATCATCGAGCGAGACGGCAAGGTCTCGATCGTGCCGGAAGGGAGCGAATAGACGGCGCCGCGCAGGCTGCCTCGCGGGCGGAGGTGGCACAGCTCATCCGATCGGGCTACGCGGAAAGCACCTGCGCGACGTCCTCCAGGGACTGGCCTTCCGCGTCGATGCCGATCGTGAACTCCGCGACGGCGCCGCAGCCCATGAGAAAAGCGGCCAGGAAATAGCCGATGCTGACCGACCAGGCTTGGCCAGTGCCGATGAGCAGCCCGAGCACCGTGGGTGCGGCAAGCCCACCGATCGCCGTGCCGAAAGCGTAGAACACCGCGATGGCCATCGCGCGCGTCTCGAGTGGGAAGATCTCGCTCGCGGTGAGATAGGCGCCGCACGCCGCCGACGAGGAGACGAAGAATATCGCCATCCAGAGCAGGGTCTGGGTGAACGCGTCGAGCAGGCCGAACCCGAACAGCACCGCGGTTATCGTCAGCAGCACCGCCGACGCGGCGAAGGTTCCCCCGATCATCCGGCGCCGGCCGACGCTGTCGAACAACGGCCCGAGAATGAAGGGGCCGAACAGGTTGCCTGCGGCGAGCGGCAGGATGTGCAGGCCGATACGATCGACGGGCACGGAGTAGAACTTCGTCAGCACCAGCCCGTAGGTGAAGAAGATCGCGTTGAACAGGAAGGCTTGGCTCAGCATCAGTATCATCACCAGCAGGCTGCGCTTGCGGTGCGTGACGAACATGGCGCGCAACACGCTTCCCAAGCCGTAGCTCCGACGCGGTCGGATCGACAGCGTCCCCTTCGACGGCGGAAGTACGTGGCCGAGCCGCCGCACTGCGCCTTCGATCTGGCTGGTCGCCGCTTCCGCTTCCGTGGCGTAGCCGTGGGTGACCAGCCAGCGCGGGCTCTCGGGCACCAGGCGGCGGAGAAAGATCACCGGCAGTCCGAGAAGGCCGCCGATGGCGAAGCCGAGCCGCCAGCCGAGGTTGGGAGGCACGAGCGCGTGGTTGGTGACCAGCAGCGAGGCGACCGCTCCCAGGCCGGCTCCGGCCCAGTAGCTCGCGTTCACCGCCAGATTGACCCGGCCGCGCATGGCGGCGGGCGTCATCTCGTCAACCGCCGAGTTGATGGCTGCGTACTCGCCGCCGATGCCGATGCCGGTCAGCACGCGCGACAGCGCGAACGTCACGGCATTCACCGAGCAGGCCGAGCCGAGCACGCCGATCACGTAGATGCCGAGCGTGATCGCGAACACCGCCCGCCGTCCCACCCGATCGGTCAGCCAGCCGAAGAAGAGCGCACCCGCGACGGCGCCGGCGATATAGGCGGACGCAGACTCGCCGACGTCGCTGGCGCTGAGGTTGAGCGCCGCGCTGTCCTCCAGCGCCGGCCCGATCGAGCCCACGATCGTGACCTCGAGGCCGTCGAGGATCCAGGTCACGCCGAGCGCCGTGATGATCAGCAGGTGGAAGCGGCTCCACGGCAGCCGATCCAGGCGCGAAGGTATGTCGGTCTCGATACGCGGCAGGACTGCGGCGTCCATGCTGTCTCTCCTGTCTCGCCGCCTCGGCCGCCGGGGCGGCGGCGCGGCAGCCGGCTGCCTGAGACTGCCGCCATGAAGTGCTGGCTTGGGCAGCCGCCGAACCGATACGGCCTATACGGATGAAACCGTGCGGAAGGAGCGAGACACCGAGCCGCCATCGGCTGAATCGGATCAAACAAGAGTGACGGGACGGCATCGTTGCGTGAACCATGGAGCTCCCGCGGCTCGGGCACCCGTCCGCCGAGGTCGGTCAGTGCGCGTCCGGGGCCGGAGGCCGCGCGGCCGCGACGCGCAGCAGCGGCACGAGGCAGGTCGCGAAGGCGAAGGCGATCATGATCGCCCGGAAGGCGTCGGCGAAGGCGAGCGTGGACGCTTCGCGGTAGGCGAGCGACCAGAGCTGCCTGAGGGCGGCCGCGTGCCCCTCGGCGGGGCTTCCGGGCACCGCGCCGTAACGGCCTGCCAACCCGTCCGCCAGGCGGCCCATGGCGCCGTTGCGAGGTGTCAGGTTCGAGGCGATGGCGAGGAAGTGGAAGTTGGTGCGGTCGTTGACGAGGGCGCCACAGACCGCGATCCCGACCGCGCCGCCCAGGTTGCGCATCATGTTGAACAAGCCGCTGGCGTATTTGAGGCGGGCCGGCGGCAGGCTGCCCAGGCCGAGGTTGACGCTGGGCGCCACCGCGAACACCTGCGGCAGGCCGCGCAGGACCTGCGGCAGGAACAGCTGATCGCCGCCCCAGTCGGAGGTGACGAGGCTGTATCGCCACATCGCGAGCCCGAACGAGGCGAGCCCGGCCATCATGAGCCAGCGCGTGTCGAACCGGCGCGCCAGCAGGATGTAGAGCGGCACGCCGACCAGGGAGGCCACCCCGGTGGAGAAGATCGCGAGGCCGGTCTGCCAGGCGCTGTAGCCGCGCACGTAGCCCAGGAACAGCGGCGTCAGGTAGATGGTGGCGAAGATCCCGATCCCGGTGATGAAGGACAGCAGGCAGCCCAGCGCGAAGTTGCGGTCGCCCAGCGCGCGCAGATCGACCACCGGACGCGCGAAGGTCAGGCTGCGGGCCACGAACAGCAGGCCGGAGACGCCGGCGATGGCGGCGCAGGCGCGGATGGTCGCGTCGTCGAACCAGTTCCAGCGCGTGCCCTCCTCCAGCACGTACTCCAGCGTGCCCAGGAAAACCGCCATCAGCGCGATGCCGGGGTAGTCGGCCCCGCGCAGCAGCGACAGGTCGGGCTCGTCGATGCGGACCAGCACCGGCACCAGCAGGGTGATCGCGGCCCCCGGCAGCAGGTTGACGTAGAACAGCCAGCGCCAGTCCAGCGTGTCGGTGATCCAGCCGCCGATCACCGGCCCGAGCGTCGGTGCCACGGAGGCGATGGTGCCGATCACGGCGGCCGAGTAGACGCGCTGCGGCCCCTGGAAGTAGTGGAAGGAGGAGGTGAACACGGTGGGGATCATCGAGGCGCCGAGCAGGCCCTGCAGCGCCCGGAACAGGATCATGCTGTCGATGTTCCAGGCCAGGCCGCACAGCATGCTGGTCGCGGTGAAGCCGGCGGCCGAGGCGGTGAACAGCCAGCGGGTCGAGAACACCCGGGTCAGCCACCCCGAGAGCGGGATCATGATGATCTCCGCGATCAGGTAGGCGGTCTGCACCCAGCTGATCTCGTCCTGCGCCGCCGACAGGCCGCCGCCGATGTCCTGCAGCGACGAGGCGACGATCTGGATGTCGAGCAGGGCGGCGAACATGCCCGTGCACATCACCGCGAAGGGCAGCAGGCTCCGGAGCCAGGAGTGCGGGCGGGCGGTCCCGCTCACGATGCGCCCCGACCGACCGATCCCGCGTCCGGCCGCGTGTCCACGCGCACGGTGACCGAGAGGCCGGGCCGCACGGCGCCGAATGTCGCACCGCCGGCATCCAGCTCGATGCGTACCGGGACGCGTTGGACGATCTTGGTGAAGTTGCCGGTCGCGTTCTCCGGCGGGATCACGCTGAACACCGCCCCTGTGCCCGGCGCCAGGCTGAGCACTCGGCCGTGGATGACACGGCCGGGCGTGATGTCCGCGACGACCGTGGCCGCCATCCCCGGCCGCATGCGCCCAAGCTGGTCCTCCTTGAAGTTCGCGTCCACCCAGAGGCGATGCGCCGGCACGATCGTGAGGAGATAGGCGCCCGCCGACACGTAGGCGCCGGCCTGCGCGGCGCGGCTGCCGACATAGCCCTCGATCGGCGCGCGCAGCTCGGTGTAGCCGAGATTCAGTCGGGCGGTCCGGAGGTCGGCCGCCGCCTGCGCCACCTCCGCCGCCGCCTCGGTCGCGTCGGCGGCCAGCACGCC
>CAXTOC010000107.1:0-8524 GCA_964245725.1 uncultured Acetobacteraceae bacterium
CCCCGGTTGCCCATCGGGCGAAAGCCCCGCCGCGTGGCGCATGGTCAAGATTGCGCTATCAGCCATCCTCCCCTTCTCGCCGGGCTCGGGTAGGATGACGCCATGAACATGACGTTCCCTGCACCCGACGAGGCCCGCGAACCGCTGCTCGACCTGTTCCCGGAGACGGCGGCGGCGCGCCTGCGTCACGCCGGCGCGGATCTGCGCGGCAGCCTGAAGCTGGGGCGGCTATGCTGGACTCTCGGCTGGCTGGACGTGAAGCTGCGCTATCGCGGCTCGGTGCTGGGACCGTTCTGGCTTACCGCCTCGACCGCGGTGATGGTGGCCTCGATGGGCGCGATCTACGCCTACCTGTTCAAGATGAACCTGCACGACTACCTGCCCTTCCTGTCGCTGTCGCTGGTGCTGTGGGGCTTCATCTCCGGGATGATCAACGACTCCACGGGGTGCTTCACCCAGTCCGAGGGCATGATCCGCGCGATCCGGATGCCGTTCACGGTCTACGCGGTGCGCCTGGTGATACGCAACCTGCTGGTGCTGCTGCACAACGTGGTGGTGATCCTGGTGGTGTTCACGCTGTTCCGGGTCTGGCCGGGCGTCGCGATGCTGCAGATCGTGCCCGGCCTGGCGCTGTGGCTGCTGGACGGGATGGCCGCGTGCATCCTGTTCGGAGCCCTTGGCGCGCGCTTCCGCGACATCGCGCCAATCATCGGCAGCCTGCTGCAGATCGTGTTCTTCATCACCCCGATCATCTGGAAGCCCGAGCTGATGCGGCACGGCCAGCGCTTCCTGCCGCTCAACCCGTTCTACGACCTGCTCGAGATCGTGCGCCGGCCGCTGCTCGGCGGCGCGCTCGCGCCGGACGTGGTGTGGGCCGCGATCGGCTTCAGCGCCGTGCTGTGCGGCATGACCGCGCTGCTGTTCATCCGCGTGCGCGCGCGCCTCGCCTACTGGGTCTGAGACGATGGCCAGCATCGAGGTGCGCGACCTGCATGTCTCGTTTCCGCTCTATCACGGCACCGCGCGCTCGCTGCGCAAGACGGTCGCCGCCGCGGCCTCCAGCCGGCTCCGCGAGGATCAGCAGCGTCGCCTGGTGGTGCACGCGCTGCGCGGCCTCTCGTTCTCGCTGGGACCGGGCGAGCGGCTCGGGCTGGTCGGCGGCAACGGCGCGGGCAAGACCACGCTGCTGCGCACGCTGGCCGGGATCTACGAGCCGGTGCTCGGCCGGGTGACGGTGCGGGGCGAGCTGCACACGCTGCTCGACACCAACCTGGGGATGAATTTCGACCTCACGGGGCGGGAGAATATCGGCCTGCGCGGGCTCTATGCCGGGCTGCGTCCGCGCGCCATCCGCGCGCTGGAGGACGACGTGCAGGCGTTCGCCGACCTCGGCGGCTTCCTCGACATGCCGGTGCGCACCTACAGCTCCGGCATGGTGGTCCGGCTCGGCTTCGCGCTCGCGACCTCGATCCGGCCGCAGGTGCTGCTGATGGACGAGTGGTTCCTCGCCGGCGACACCAGCTTCATGATCAAGGCGCGCGGGCGGCTGGAAGAGCTGGTGCGGCATGCCGAGATCCTGGTCATCTCCACGCACCAGCCCGACATCATCGCGGCCTGGTGCAGCAAGGTGCTGTGGATGGACCAGGGCGTGCTGCGCATGGAGGGCCCGCCCGACACGGTGCTGCCGCTCTATCTCGGTCATCCGGTCAAGCCCGCCGAGGCGTTGATGCTGGAGGGCTAGCGGCTGATCCGGCAGGATGCGGGACAAGGCAGGCAAGGGCTTCGCCCTTGACCCACTGGGGCCGGAAGCCCCAGCCCCGATTCATAGACTGATGGATTTCAAAGGCTCCGCCTTTGATGGGGTTCAAGGGGCAAAGCCCCTTGCCTGTCTCCCGCTCTCGTCGTCCCGCTAGATGATGATGCTCGTGCCCAGGTTGGCCACGCCGACGACGTCGATCTTCGTGCCGTCGGTGAGGGTGACCAGGCTGGAGCCGCCGCTGCTCGTCACCTGCAGGTCGGAGGCCTGATAGCCGTAGAGCTGGATCTGGTCGGTGCCGGGGCGGAACCCGCGGAGCACGTCGTTGCCGCCGGCGGCGCCCTTCACGACGTCGTAGATCGCCGGACCGGTGCCTTCGCTGACGCTGCTGGCGCCCGAACCCAGCACCATCTGCAGCGAGCCGGCGCCCCCGGTCACGGTGCTGCTGCCCGAGCCCGTGAAGATCAGGCTGGCGCCGTTGCCGACCTGGATGCTCGAGCTGCTGCTCGCGGCGACCACCAGCATGTTCGCCCCCTGGCCGTCGACGTTCAGCGTGCCCGAGCCGCCGATGATCGAATCCGCGCCGCTCTTGCTGCCGGTCACGTTCAGGGGGCCGCCGCCGCCGAAGATCGCGTCTCCCTTCTGCGCCTCGACGTCGAGGCTGCCGCCGCCGCCGACGATGGTGTCGCCGCCGCCGGTGCCTCCGAACACGACCGACGAGCCGCCGCTGGTGAACACCACGCTGGCGGTGGAGCCGCCCTGGATGGTGGTGTGGCCGCTGCCGCCGAGGATCGAGTCTCGTCCCGGACCCGCGACCAGCACGTCGTTGCCGCTGGCCGATCCGAAGATCTGGTCGCCCGCGCCGCCGCCGGTCAAGCTGGTGTTGGCGCCGCCGGCGCCCTGAGAGACCAGCACGTTGAAGCCGGCGCGGCCGCCGTCGAAGTAGCCGCCGCCGGAGCCGCCGAAGATCGTGCTGGAGCCGGCGCCGCCGGTGACCGAGCTCGCACCCGAGCCGCCCAGGAAGGCGAGCGATCCGGCGCTGCCGACGACCGTCACCTGTCCGGCGGCAGCACTGATGGTGTCGTCGCCGCTGCCGGCCAGCACCGTGGTGCCGGCGACCGCGAAATAGTTCTGGGCACCCCCGCCGAGCGTCACCACGGTACCCGATGGCGGCGGCGGAGGCGCCTGCGTCGGCAGGCTCGCGATGAAGGGCGGGCTGTCCGGCCTGAGGGTCACGCCGGCCGGAAGTGCCAGTTCCTGGGTCCCGGCCTGGGTGCCGTCGGTCGAGAAGAACGCCTCGGCGCCGGACGCATCGGTCGCGGCGAAGATCACCTGGTTTCCCACCACGCTGAGGGTGCTGCCGGCGAGGTTCACGCTGGGCAGCGTGATCTGCGCCGTGCTGCCCGATCCTGCATCGTAGGCGAACAGCGAGACGGTGCCGCCCACGGTGCCCAGGTAGATCACGTCGTGGCCCAGCGTCACGAACTGCTGGACCTGCTGTGCCGCCGTCGGGATCTGCGCGGTTCCCGCGACGGTGCCATCGGTGACGTAGGGCGTCGAGCCGACCGCGAACACCGCCTTGTTCAGGCCGGAGAGCACGTCGGACGCGGCGAGCGACACGCCGTTGAGGTTCGACAGCTCGGTGGTGCCGCCGGCGGTGCCGTCGGTGGCCCACAGGGTCGCCTCGTCGAGCGCGTCCGGCGCGCTGCTGACCGTGAACAGCACCTTGCTGCCAAGCGAGACCAGGGAGCTCTCGGCGTAGGCGTTGGCCAGCGCCGGAACCTGAAGCGGGCTGGTGCCGCCCGCGGTGCCGTCCGTGACCCACAGCGCGGTCGCGATGCCGGCGGCGGCAGCGAACACCGTGGTCTTGCCGGCGCTGGCAAAGCCGTAGGGGTTGACCGGCTGCGCGGCGATGCTGGCGGTGCCGGCGGCGGTGCCGTCGGTGCGCCAGAGGCCGAGACTATGGCCGCTGTCATCCACCGCACCGAAGTAGCCGACGCCGTTCGAGACGACGATGCCGCTCGGGCCCACGCCGACGCCGACCTCGATCTCGTTGAACGTCACCCCGTCGACGCTTGTATAGAGCCCCTGCACACCGGTCGCGGTGGCGCCCGAGGTGAGCACGCTGTCGCCGACCGCCCACAGGCCGCTCGGCGACAGGGTGCCCCCGATGCCCGGGATCAGCGCGTCGGAGGTGCCGATCGCGGTGCCGTCGCTGCGATAGATCACGTCGAGGTCGCCGGCGATGGTCAGGCCGGTGCCGACGAACAGGACGTCGCCGCCGAGCGTCAGGAAGTCGGGCGGCACCGAGCCGGCGGGCAGGAAGCCAAACCGGCTCGCCTGCAGGTCGGTGGTGCCGGCGGCGGTGCCGTCGGTCGCGTAAAGATCGTCGGTCCCGTCCGCGTTCAGGTTCGAGAAGACAAAGCGAGCCATCGTGGTGCCCCTCCCCGGCGACCCTTGCGGTCAGGACGCGCGCCTTCGGCCGCCTGGAGGGATATAAGATGCGACCGCAGCGATGTCTTTGGGAAAAACCAACGAATTTGGACGTCGCCGCGCGGCGGGCAGAGGCTGGTCCTGCCTCGCGGCGATCGCCTCAATCGGGACGTCTGGTGGGCCGGGTGGGGTTCGAACCCACGACCATTCGATTAAAAGTCGAATGCTCTACCGCTGAGCTACCGGCCCATATCGTGGGCGTCAGGCCTGCGGGACGCCCGGACGCATGCGCTTGATCTTGTCGGGGTTGGCTACCACGCCGCTGCCGCCGGCACCACGCTTGATCTTGTCGACATGCTCCATGCCCTCGGTCACCTCGCCGACGATGGTGTACTGACCGTCGAGGCTCGGCGCCGGCGCGAACATGATGAAGAACTGGCTGTTGGCGCTGTGCGGATGCGCGGTGCGCGCCATGCCGACGGTGCCGCGCACGAACTTCGCCTGCTTGGTGAACTCGGACTTCAGATCCGCGAGCTTGCTGCCGCCGCTGCCGGTTCCGGTCGGATCGCCGCTCTGCGCCATGAAGCCCTCGATCACGCGATGGAACTTGACGTCGTCGTAGAACCCCTCGGCGCTGAGCGTGAGCAGGCGCTCGGCGGCGAGCGGCGCCAGGTCCGGACGCAGGCGGATCACCACCCGCCCGCCGGTCTCGAGCTCGAGGATCAGCGTGTCGGACGGCGCGGTCGCGGCGCCCTTGTCGGATGAGGCGGCGTCGGACGAGGCGGCGGTGTCGGACATCGTGTCCCTCCGTGGAATGCGCGAGCTCAGGTGAGCTTCGCGATGATCTTGCTGAGCGTGTAGGCCGGCACGAAGGAGGAGACGTCGCCTCCGAGCTGCGCGATCTCCTTGACCAGCCGCGACGAGATGAACTGGTGGCTCTCGGTCGCCATCAGGAACACCGTCTCAATGCCCGGATCGAGCCGATGGTTCATTCCGAACATCTGCACCTCGTAGTCGTAGTCGCTCACGACGCGCAGGCCGCGGAAGATGATGCTGGCGCCGTGCTGCCGCGCGCACTGCACCAGCAGCGTGTCGAAGCCGACCACCTCGATCGCGGCACCCGCCCTGGTACGGATGGCAGCCACCTCCTTGCTGACGCACTCCACCCGCTCGTCCAGGCCTATCAGCGGCTGCTTGCCGGTATTGGCCGCGACCGCGATGACGAGCCGCTGCACCAGCCGCGCCGCCCTGCCGATGACGTCGAGATGGCCGTTGGTGACAGGATCGAAGGTGCCCGGATAGAGCCCGACATGCAGCCCAGGCTCAGCCATCTCCGTCCTCGCCGCCCGGCATCGACGCATCGTCCGGCACGGTGCCCTCCCCGGAGATCTCCTCCCCGGACGCCGCCTCGTCGACGGCCTCGTCCTCCAGCACCGGGAAGATGCTGGCCACCACCTCGCCGTCGCTGAGGCGGAACAGCGTGACCCCCATCGACTGCCGCGCGGTCACACGCACCTGGTCGACCGGGACCCGTATCAGCCGCCCGGCATCGGTCATCAGCATCACGTCGGTGCCGTTCAGCACCGGCAGCGTCGCCACCACCGCGCTGCCGTTGCGCGACGACAGGGTGACATTGGCGATCCCCTGGCCGCCGCGCCCGCTGACCCGGTAGTCGTAGGCTGAGCTGCGCTTGCCGAAGCCGCCGTCGGTCACCGTCAGCAGCACCTCCTCGGCGGCCTCCAGCTCGGCGAAGCGCTCGATGCCGATCGAGGCCTCGCCCGCGGCCGCCTCGCCGCCGGCGGACTCCTCGGCGCTGTCCTCCACCAGCTCCGGCTCGGCCAGATCCTCGGACACGCTCTCCAGCCGCCGACGCGCCGAGACCATGCGCAGGTAGGCGGCGCGCTCGGCGACGTCGGCCTCGACATGGTTCAGCACGCACAGGCTGTTGACCTCGTCGCCGGCGGCGAGGCGCATGCCGCGCACGCCGGAGCTGTCGCGCCCGGCGAATACGCGCAGCGCGTCGTCGTTGATCTGGAAGCGCAGGCAGCGGCCGCCGCGCGTCGCCAGCAGCACGTCCTGGCCCTCGCGGCAGGTGGCGACGCCGATCAGCCGGTCGCCCTCCTCCAGCTTCATCGCGATCAGGCCCGAGGCGCGCACGTTGCGGAAGTCGCTCAACCGGTTGCGTCGCACGTTGCCGCTGAGCGTGGCGAACACCAGGTGCAGGCTCTCCCACAGCGTCTCGTCGTGCGGCAGCGGCAGCACCGTGGTGATCGAGTCCGCCCCGAGCTCCGGCAGAAGGTTCACCAGCGCGCGGCCCTTCGAGGTCGGACTCGCCTCCGGCAGCCGCCAGACCTTCTCCCGGTAGGCCTTGCCGCCGGAGGAGAAGAACAGCACCCACTGGTGGGTGTGGGCGTTGAACGAGCGGGTGACGATGTCGTCGCCGCGACGGCCGGCGGCGGTGCGGCCGCCGCCGCCACGGTTCTGCGCGCGGAAGATGTCGAGCGGCGTGCGCTTGATGAAGCCGTCGCGGGTGATGGTGACCACCATCTGCCCCGGCTCCACCAGGCTCTCGTCGGTCTGGTCGCCGGCGACATCGGAGATCTCGGTGGCGCGCGGCACCGCGATCTCGGCGCGCACCAGCGTCAGCTCGTCGCGCATCACCTCGAGCCGACGCACCCGGCTGCCGATGATCTCCAGCAGGTCGTTGATGCGCGCCGCGACCTCGTCGAGCTCGCCCTGTATCTTCTCGCGCTCGAGCCCGGTGAGGCGGGCCAGCCGCAGCTCCAGGATGCCGCGCGCCTGCGCCTCGGTGAGGTGCACCCGGCCGCCCACCACCAGGTTGCCCTCGTCGTGGATCAGCGCCAGCAGCGGCGACACGTCGGCCGCATCCCACTCGCGTCGCATCAGCTCGGCGCGCGCCGCCGCCGCGTCCGGCGCGGCGCGGATCAGCGCGATCACCGCGTCGATGTTGCCGACCGCGATCACCAGCCCGACCAGCAGGTGGCCGCGCTCGCGCGCCTTCGCCAGGTCGAAGCGGGCGCGACGCAGGATCACCTCCTCGCGGAAGGCGATGAAGGCGACCAGCGCGTCGCGCAGGCCCATCAGCTTGGGACGGCCGCCGTCGAGGGCGACCATGTTGACGCCGAAGCTGGTCTGCAGCTGGGTGAAGCGATACAGCTGGTTCAGCACCACCTCGGGCGTCGCGTCGCGCTTGATCTCGATGACGATGCGCATGCCGGAGCGGTCGCTCTCGTCGCGCAGGTCGGAGATGCCCTCCACCTGCTTGGCGCGCACCAGCTCGGCGATGCGCTCCATCAGCGTCGACTTGTTGACCTGGAACGGGATCTCGGTGACGACGATGGCGCGCCGGTCGCGTCGTATGTCCTCGACCCCGGCGCGCGCGCGTATCAGCACCGAGCCGCGCCCGGTCTCGGACGCCGAGCGTATGCCGGACCGGCCGAGGATGATGCCCCCCGTGGGGAAGTCCGGCCCCGGGACGATCGCCAGCAGCGCGTCGATGCCGATGTCGGGATCGGCGATCATCGCCAGCGTGGCGTCGATGATCTCGCCCGGGTTGTGCGGCGGGATGTTGGTCGCCATGCCGACCGCGATGCCGGCCGCACCGTTGATCAGCAGGTTCGGGTAGGCGGCCGGCAGGACCTTGGGCTCGACCTCGCTCTCGTCGTAGTTCGGCTGGAAGTCGACGGTGTCGCGGTCGATGTCGTCGAGCAGGAACATCGCCGCCCGCGCCAGCCTGGCCTCGGTGTAGCGCATCGCCGCCGGGCTATCGCCGTCGACCGAGCCGAAGTTGCCCTGGCCGTCGATCAGCTTGACGCGCATCGACCAGGACTGCGCCATGCGCACCATGGCGTCGTAGATCGAGGCGTCGCCGTGCGGATGGTACTTGCCCATCACGTCGCCGGTGGCGCGGGCCGACTTGCGGTAGGGCTTGTCCGGGGTGAAGCCGCTCTCGCGCATCGAGTACAGGATGCGACGGTGCACCGGCTTCAGCCCGTCGCGCACGTCCGGCAGGGCGCGGCTGACGATCACCGACATCGCGTAGGCGAGGTAGGAGGTCTGCATCTCCTCCTCGATCGTCACCGGGGTCATGTCGGAGGGTGCGTCGGGCGGAACCGGCGGCGCCGGGGGCTCGGGGATGTCGCTCAAAAGGGGGTTCCGTTGTCATGAGGCCGCGCACGCGACGGCCCGCGGCCGTCCATACCACGGACGGCCCACCTAGGCGACGCGGCCGGATCTGCCGGCGGTTCGGAGTTTGCTGAGCAGAGGCAAGGCAAGGGCTCCGCCCCTGACCCGCTGGGGCCGCAGGCCCCAGAC
>CAXTOC010000108.1:0-8450 GCA_964245725.1 uncultured Acetobacteraceae bacterium
GCACACGGTGGTTGCGCGCGATGAAGGCCGGGTTGGCCTCCCGCATCGCCTGCCGGCGCGAGGGCGTCAGCCCGCCCTCCCGCGCTAGCCGCGCCCGCCAGGCCGTGGCCCAGCCATCGAATGCGCCCGGATCGGCGAACAGCGCGCGCGCCGGATCCTCGGCCGCCGTCGCCTCGCTCAGCCGTCGGAAGGTCAGGGTGAAATCCGCCCGCTGCTGCGCCATGCGCTGCAGCAGGTCGCCGATCAGCGCCGCGTCGTCCTCGTGCGCCTGCGCGAGACCGAGTTTGCGCCGGAACGCCTCCAGGTAGGCAGCCTCGAACAGGGCAGGGTAGGCGTCGAGCGCCGCGTGCGCCGAGGCGAGTGCGGCCTCCTTGTCGTCGTCGAGCAGCGGCAGCAGGGCCTCCGCCAGCCGCGCCATGTTCCAGTGCGCGATCCCGGGCTGGTTGCCGTAGGCGTAGCGGCCGTCATGGTCGATCGAGCTGTAGACGGTCCCGGGATGGAACGCGTCGAGGAAGGCGCAGGGCCCGTAATCGATGGTCTCGCCGGCGACCGACATGTTGTCGGTGTTCATCACGCCGTGGATGAAGCCGACCGACTGCCACAGCGCCACCAGGCGCGCGGTGCCGGCGATCACGCCGTCGAGCAGCGCGCGATAGGGCTGCGCCGAAGCGGCGGCCTGAGGGTGATGCCGGGCGATCACGTAGTCGGCGAGCGTCCGCACGGCGTCGAGGTCGCCGCGATGGCGGAAGAACTGGAACGTGCCGACCCGCACGTGGCTGCGGGCGACGCGGGTCAGCACGGCACCCGGCAACGGCTCCTCGCGCAGGATGCGCTCGCCCGTCGTCACCACCGCGAGCGAGCGCGTGGTCGGGATGCCGAGGCCCGCCATGGCCTCGCTGACGACGTACTCGCGCAGGCACGGCCCCAGCCCGGCGCGGCCGTCGCCGCGACGCGAGAACGGCGTCGGCCCGGCACCCTTGAGCTGGATGTCGCGGCGCATGCCGTCGCGACCGATCACCTCGCCGAGCAGCACCGCCCGCCCGTCGCCCAGCTGCGGCACCCAGTTGCCGAACTGGTGGCCGGCATAGGCCATCGCCAGCGGCGCGGCACCCTCCGGCACCCGGCATCCGGCGAGCATCGCCACACCCTCGGGCACGGCGAGCGCGTCCGGGTCGAGACCGAGATCCCGCGCCAGCGGCCGGTTCAGCCGCACTAGGCCAGGTGCTGCCACCGGCGTCGGATCGAGCCGCGCGAAGAAACGCTCCGGCAGCCGGGCGTAGCTGTTGTCGAAGGCGAAGAGTTCGACGGGAAGGTCAGGCATCGGCGGCTTCCAGGGCTTGCGAAAGGTCAGGACGGGTCCCGCAGAGCGCGCTCTCGCCGACCGATCGCATGTCCGGAAATGGCCTGAAGGCGACGCCGGTTCAAGGCCGGCGGCACGCCGTGGCTGAGGTGTCCGACCGTGTCGCGGCGCGCTGCCAGCTGACCCGAACCAGCACGCGAGGCCCTGCCGTTTGTTACGATGACGTATAGGTGATGGAGGTGCGGCACTTTGTCGCGGGCGCGGCTCTAGGGTCGGTTAGGCTTTCGGAGGTTCGTTCTCTCTCAATGCAGAACGTGATCCTTCAGGATTATGCACGAAACATCTTCCCATCGCGCTGGTACTGCTCGGAACACCATCAGGCTCGGCATTCGCCCAGGCAGCCATCAATCCCCAGGACACGGTGAACAACGTTGCGATCGGAACCATCGGCAGCGACGCGGTCGGCGCCCTGCAGACCGGGACCACGACGCAGCAATCGATCCTCAGCCCGCTCACGGCCGCCGCGGCAGACGGGAATGCGCATCTCTCCCTGTTTCCTCCGCCTCCACCATCAGCAGTGGATCCGGCCCGATCCAGAACTATGTCTCGCCGAACAGCCTGATCCTCGGCGGCCTGGGGTTGCAGAACGACGGCCACCTGGTCGTCCGCGGCACCACGGACGGACCGTTCGACATGGGAACCCTGGTCTCGATCGGCATGACCAACAACAACGTGGCCGGCAGCCGCGCCGGGCTCGGTCCGAGCAACGGTGGCGTCAGCAGCTATGGCGGTGGCCTCGATGGAGCAGCCATGGAGGTCGTCATCGGCGACGTCGCCCCGGAGATCTCCGTGGGTCAGGATTTCACGTCGTCGGACGGCGTCGTGCGCAGCGTGCCTATACCGCCACGACGGCGGTGATCACCCCGGCCCTGTCCGCCAGCATGACCGCCTTCGTCGCGGCGCGCCCGTCGCTGGACATGATGACCAACAGCGCCGACGGCTACGTGCTGCCCGCCGGCTACACGACGACGCTGCCGATCCACACCTATGCGGGCCAGGCGCTCTCCATCACCACCAACGCGACCAGCAGCACGATCACCGTCGCCAACTGGTCGGTCCCCGGCTCGAAGACGACCGGCACCCCGGGCACCACCTACGACACGATCCGCACCAGCTATCCTCACGCGGCGCTGTTCATCGGCGCCATAACCAAGGCGTTTCCCGCCAACTATGTCTGCAGCCTCGGCGGGAGCGATACGGGAGGCGCGAACGACTTCGGCACCGTCAACAGCCAGGTCCGCGAGTGCGGGATCGAGGACGACCATTTTGATAACGATACAGTTGACTACAAGCAGCATTTCGACGGGCTGGTCGAGGTCTACAGCGGCCAGGGGCAAGTTCCCAACACCAACCCCGCAACCTACCATGACGTTCTTCCGGCCAGCGACAGCCACGCGTTCTACTGCGGCGGCCAGTGGGCGGAGTGCTTCCATGTCGCCGACGGCGATCATACCGATGCCTTCGTCAGCACCGCGCTGAACGGCTACGATCCCTACGGATTGAGCGACCAGGGCACCGAGGCCGTTGGCACCAGCGCTCCCATGGGACAGTTCGCCGGCTACACGACCAGCAACCAGCAGGTGAACCTCGTCGCATCGATGACGAAGGTGTCGACGACCACCGGTTGGGCGGGGACCGAGGCCGACTGGTGCTGCTACGAGGGCGGCACGCGGCAGGCGGGCCCGAGCCAGAACCGGCAGAGCTGCCTCGCCTTCAACGTCGGCGGCAGCGCCGGCTCCGTGGGCCTGATCGGTTATGGCGGCACCGGTCTGACCGTGAACGGCAGCGGCACGGTCTCGACGGGCGGAGACATCCTCAGCGGCGATGCAGTGAAGGCGACCGGGCTCGCCACCTTGCTGGGTGGTGCCAGCATCACCGGACGGAGCAATTCCTGAGCGGCGGCACCGGCGGCGCCAAGCTGGCGACGGACAGCGCCGGGGATCTGGTGGTCGGGTCCGCGGCCAGCGGGGGCGCCGTGCTGTCGTCGATCCCGATCATCGACAATGGCGGCTTGGTCTCGGGCTCGAACGGAGCCAGGGCGCTCTCAACGGGACAGGTGCAGCTCACCTGGAACGCGACGAACGACGGCGGCGAAGGCGACATCGTGGTGCCGAGCGGCACCGGCACGGCAACCGGCTTCTCGGTCTACATCGAGACCGCGAACACGACCTCCTCGCTGTTCAAGCTGTTCGGCTCTGACAGTTCCGGCAACGTCTCCGCCGCGGGCAACATCACGCCGGGCAACGACAAGGCGCTCTCGCTCACCACCGCTGCGTCCGGAGCGAGATCGCTCTCCCTCTACAACGCCTCCAGCACGGCGAAGCTGATCGACTCCACCGGGGCGGCGGCCGGGCTCAGCGTCGGCGTCGTATCGGCGACCGGCTTGACCGTCAGCGGCGCCACCACGCTCCAGATGCCGGTGAGCTTCCCGAGCTACGCCTACGCCTCGCTTCCCGCGACGGGTCATGTCGGCAACCAGGTCGAGTGCTCGAACTGCCTGAAGCCGGGCGAGAGCGCGAACGGCGGCACCGGCATGACGGTGTTCGACGACGGGCACAGTCACTGGGTGACGATGGCCGGCAGCGTCGCGGCGCACTGACGTTCTCTCCAGCCCGAGATCACCGGGTCGTGCGCAGAAGCTTTGCCGCCCTTGCCGGTCTGGAACTGGGTCCAGGCAAAGGAGAGCACGACGATGAACATCACATCGGCGCTGGGACTGGGCTCCGAAGGAAGGTCCGCACCGCCTTCGTGGCACTCGGCGACATCACGCAGGAGGCGATGCCGTCGGGCGTCGCCCACACCGGCAATTCGGAGGTCACGGCGTCCGTCACCGGCGATCCCGAAGGCGCGTCTGATCGGTGCGCGCTACGGCGTCACCGAGAGCTACGGCTACGACCAGTTCGAGCAGATGCTGCGCCCGGGCACGGTCGACGCGATCTACCTGGCCACGCCGGAGTGGCAGCACGCCGAGTTCGCCGTCCCGGCGCTGAAGGCCGGCGTCCACGTCCTGGTGGAGAAACCGTTGGAGATCTCGACCGAGAGATGCCGGCAAATCCTGAACGCGCAGCGAAACTCGGCTGCCAAGCTGATGGTCGCCCACCGTCTGCAGTTCGAACCGGCGACGCTGGGCGAGGTCATCGTGTTCAGCTCGACCTTCGCGCAGATGGTCGCGCCCGACGGCCATCGCGCCCGGAGCCCGATCGCCGCGGGGCCGGTGCTCGACATGGATCCGTCTCCGGTCAATGTCGCACGCTACATCTTCGGCGCCGCAGCGATGGAGGTGGTTTCCGCGACCGGCACCCGGCACCCGCAGGCGGAGTTGGGGCTAGCTCGACGACACGATTGCGATGACGTTGCGCTTTCCCGAAGGGCGCATCGTCCAGTTCGTGCTCTCGTACGACGCCAACACGATCGACAGCTACGGGGCGGTCGGCACCGAGGGCAGCGTGCAGATGAGCCCCGGCTACATGTACGGCAAGCCGCTCGAGCAGGCGATCACCATCGGCGAGAGCCAGAGCGGCAAGAGCTTCAAGAACACCGACCATTTCGGCGGCGCGCTGCGATACTTCTCGGACTGCATCCTGAACGGCACCGATCCGGAGCCGGACGGCGAAGAGGGCTATGCCGACGTCCAGGTGCTGGAGGGCATCATCCGGGCGATGGAAGCCGGCATGCCGCAGACGCTGTCGCCGGTGTCGCGCAGCAAGCGCATCGACATCGGCCAGGTGCAGAAGCTGTCCGCACGCGGGTCGCCGGAGCTGATGAACACCTCATATCCGGGCAAATACTAAGGAGAAGGTTCCGAAGAACTGGCAGGCAGGATGAGCGGAGCCGCACCTCCACCAGGAGGTACCGGACCGCGGCGCATCTACGCTCTCAGCGACAGCGCACCGAGGGCCGCGTCGATCAGCGCTTCCGGCTTCGTTCCGGGTGTGAGACGGCCTAGGATCGGCGTCAGTCGGTCGTTGATCAGGAGCAGCGCCAGCCCGTGCACGATCCCCCACGCCGCGGCTTGGCGTCCCGCCGCCGCGAGCGACAGCGGCTCGCCTTCGCCGGCCGGTCCAGCCACTGCCGCCAGCGCCGCATAGGCGGCGGCGGCGGCGGCGCGCAGGCGCGGTCGGCTCATGTCGAGCGCGTCGCCGCGGAACATCAGCACGAACAGCTGCGGGTGCGCCCGCGCGAAGCCGATATAGCCGTGGGCGATCTGCAGCGGATCCGCGACCTCTCCCGAGCGGACAGTGATCGCGGCACCGAGACGTTCGTAGCCGATCGCGGCGAGTTCGCTCAGCAACCCGGCCAGGTCGCCGAAATGCGGATCGGCCGCGGTGTGCGACACCCCGGCCCGCTTGGCGATCGCCCTCAGCTTGAGCCCGCCCACTCCCTGCTCGCGCAGGATCTCCTCGGCTACCTGCAGCAAGACCTGGGGGAGGTTGCCGTGATGGTAGCGCCGTGCCGAACCGGTGCGGGGCGATTGGGATGGAGCCGAGCGGCTGGACATGCGGAACGCCTAGCAGACTTTCCACTGGAAATATATGCTTGCCACCGAGCCGCCGACATAATACTTCCAGTGGAAAGTCAGACGCCGGCGCAACCCGAGATGAGGCTCACCCGCCATGGATGCGCTAGCTGAGCCATCAAACTTCCTGCCGGTGCCGGACGAGCTGGACCTGCAGGATCTCCCGGTCGAAGGCATGCTGCCGACCGGGTTGCAGGGGACGCTGTTCCGCAACGGACCAAACCCGCAGTTTCCGCGTACGCAGGCGCGCTGGCGCCACGGCGACGGCATGATCCACGCCTTCACGCTGACCGACGGACGGGTCTCATATCGCAATCGCTGGGTCCGCACCGAACGCTTCCTGCGCGAGCGCGAAGCGGGCGGCCCGCTCAGCATGCCGCACGACGATCAGGGTCTCGCCAACACCAGCGTCGTCTACCACGCGGGCGAGCTCATCGCGCTCAACGGTGCGCATGCGCCGCTCGCGATCTGCCCGGCGACGCTGCGCACGCTCGGGCCGGCACGGCACGGCTGTGGATCGACCGCCCCCTTCACCGCCCGTCCGAAGCTCGACCCACGCACCGGCGAGCTGCTGTTCGGCCAGTCGAGCCAGGGGTCGTCGTGCGCGATCCGCTGCGGCTCCATCGATCGCCTCGGCGAGCTCGCCTGGCAGACCGAGTTCGAGGCGCCTGACGCCGGCAGGATCCAGGATTTCGCGGTGACGCCCAACTTCCTCGTCATCCCGGTGCCGCCGGCCGTGCAGCCGCCACCGCGGGACCAGCCCGTTGCCGGGACGTCGTTCCCGGCCGGCAGGATTGCCCTGCTGCGCCGCGGCAGCGACGACGTCGCCTGGATCGATGCGCCTGCCCGGGCGTGCCGCGTCATCAACGGGTGGGAGGCCGATGGCCGCGTGCATCTCGACGTGATGCAGCACGAGGAGCCGGTAGCTCGGCCGTGGCGCTGGATCATCGAGCCGGACGCGGATCGCTCGCGCATGATCGAGCTGAGCGACCTCGGCGGCGCGTTCCCACGCATCGATGAACGCCGCGTCGGTCTGCCGTTCCGCTTCAGCGCCCTGTGCTGCCGCGGTCCGGACGCCGTCGATGACCTCTGGAACGGCCTGGCGCGCCTCGACCACCACACCGGCGCGCACGCGGTGTGCACCTTCGAGCCGCAGGACGGGCTGTCGGAAGCGGTGTTCGTGCCGCACGCCGCGGAAGGCGGCGAGGACGAGGGTTGGCTGCTGGCGGTGCTGTGGTCGGCGCGCCTGGGGCGAAGCGAGCTGCTGGTGTTCGAAGCGGCGTCCCTCGAGGCAGGACCGATCGCGCGCGTGCTGCTGCCGCGGCGCATCCCGTTCGGCCTGCATGGCTGCTGGGTCAGCCGGGATGCCTTGCAGCGGGCCGAACCGGCATGAGCCGCCTCGGCCGGCTCGGCGTCCTGCTGCAGGAGTTCGGCGGCGCGATCCTGTTCTGGATCGTGCTGCGGCAATTCGGCCTCAAGCCCGCGATCGCTGCGACGATGCTGTTCGTTCTGGTCGACGGCGCACGACGGCTGCTGCGCGGCCGGCGGTTCACGAAGGTCTGGATGCTTTCGAACACGCTGGTGCTGATCTGCGGCGTCATCGACCTGCGCGCGACGGGCCCGTTCATGATACGCTACGAGGCCGTGCTGACCAACCTGGTCACCGGGATCGTCTTTCTGATCGGCGCCTTCGGCAAGAAGCCGATGACCCAGGAGATCGCGGAGGACTGGCAGGGAGGCGCCCTCGAGGCCGGACCGGTCCGGCGCTTCTTCATCGCGTTCACGCTGGTCTGGGCCGGCTATTTCTTCATCAAGGCGCTGGCCTATCTCTGGCTCGCGCA
Organism: uncultured Acetobacteraceae bacterium; assembly: GCA_964245725.1. Lineage (GTDB taxonomy): Bacteria > Pseudomonadota > Alphaproteobacteria > Acetobacterales > Acetobacteraceae > Lichenicoccus. Next base: position 7,718 of record CAXTOC010000108.1, read on the forward strand.
GGTGCTGCCGTTCCAGCAGGCGCTGGCCGTGCGGTCGCTGGCGGGAACCGCGAGCCTGGTCGTCATGCTGCTAATCTCGATGCGTGGCCGGCAGATCTACGCCCTGACCCGGCGATGGAACCTGCTCCCAGGCAAGTAGTGCGACGCGCTGCGGTTTCCTCAGCCGAGCGGCGTCCGATCGGCTCGCCTGATGACGCACCGCGCGAATTCCGAAGCGGGCGCATCTCCGTTATTTCGGATAACGTAACACCTTTTTAACCAAAGCAAGATTTAATGATGCGGCGATCGGATCGACTTCAGATCCATGCGGTCCGCATGGCGCGGCGCATGGCGGACCCAGGCCATCTTTCGAGGGATGTAATTTCGTGAGCTTGAACCTCAGTGATTTCAAGACCGTCTTCGAGGACGATTTCGGCAACGACACCTTCCTCAGCGGCTCCTACTGGGCCACCAGGTGGGGCAATGCGGACCAGTACAGCTTCGCCAACGGCGCGCTGACCCTCACCTCCACCGCCTCGGAAGGCTGGCCCACGGTCGGCTTCATGCAGGCGCCGATCGGCAAGAGTGCGGGCGAGGGCTACGGGCTGTACCAGTTCACCGGCTATGCCAACGCGGGTCAGGGCATCGGCATCGCCTTCCTGATGTGGCGCGCCGACAACCTGCAGATCGACCCCAACTCGCCGGGAGCTGCCACCGAGATCGACATCCTCGAGAGCTGGGACGGCACCAGGAC
>CAXTOC010000109.1:0-8386 GCA_964245725.1 uncultured Acetobacteraceae bacterium
GACGTGGGCGATGCGGCCGCCGTGGCGTCGCTGCCGGACTGCCTGCCGCCGGGCTGGCGGGAGGTCGACGTGCTGGTCGCCAATGCCGGCCTCGCACTCGGCCTCGGTCCGGCGCAGGAGGCGCGTCTGCCCGACTGGGAGCGGATGGTCGCGACCAATGTCGGCGGCGTGATGCGCACCGTGCACGCGCTGCTGCCCGGCATGGTCGCCCGCGACCGCGGCCACGTCGTCACCATCGGCAGCATCGCCGGGCACTACCCCTACCCGGGCGGCAACGTCTACGGCGCGACCAAGGCGTTCGTGCGCCAGCTGGTGATGAACCTGAAGGCGGACCTGGTGGGCTGCCACGTGCGCGTGACCGACATCGAGCCCGGCCTGTGCGGCGGCAGCAGCGAGTTCAGCCAGGTGCGCTTCGGCGACGCCGCGCGCGCGGCCGCGGTCTATCAGGGCACCGTGCCGCTGACCCCGGAGGACATCGCCGAGAGCGTGGCCTGGGTGGTGGGGCTGCCCGCCCACGTGAACGTCAACCGGGTCGAGCTGATGCCGACCTGCCAGGCGCCGAGCGCGCTCACCATCAAGCGCGATCCGCCGGCGGCCTAGGCGATGCACGACAAGCTGCGCCGCACCCTGGTGCGCCGCTACCGGATCGCCGACGGCCGCAAGTTCCGCCTCGCGGACGTCGATCCGGACGACACCGGTAAGATCGACAAGCAGGAGGGGGAGCAGCGCCTGGCCGCGGGTGTGGCGCGCCTCGCCGAGTTGCAGCGCGAGCTGTACGCGAACGGTCGCTGGGCGGTGCTGGCGGTGTTCCAGGCGATGGATTGCGGCGGCAAGGACGGCACCATCCGCCACGTGATGTCGGGGGTGAACCCGCAGGGGGTGGACGTCACCTCGTTCAAGCAGCCCGGGCCCACGGAGCTCGCGCACGACTATCTCTGGCGCATCCACCTGGCGCTGCCGCAGCGCGGCCACATCGGCATCTTCAACCGCAGCCACTACGAGGAGGTGCTGGTCACTCGTGTGCATCCCAAGCTGCTGGAGGCGCAGAAGCTGCCCCCCGCGCTCGACCCGCAGCGCAGCGATGCCGCGCAGGCCAGGTTCTGGCAGCATCGCTACAAGGACATACGCAGCTTCGAGCGCTACGTCGCCCGCCAGGGGATCGTGCCGTTGAAGTTCTTCCTGCACATCTCCCGCGAGGAGCAGCGCCAGCGCCTGCTGGCGCGCCTCGACGAGCCCGCCAAGCACTGGAAGTTCTCCGCCGGCGACCTCAAGGAGCGCGCCCTGTGGGACCGCTACCAGGAGGCCTACGAGCAGGCGATCGTCGAGACCGCGCGGCCGGAGGCGCCGTGGTTCGCGGTGCCGGCCAACGCCAAGTGGTTCGCCCACCTGGTCGTGGTCGAGGCGATGATCGACGCCATCGAGGCGCTGTCGCTGGAGCCTCCCGCACTTGCCGACGAGGCGGCGCTGGCCGAGGCGCGGCGTCAGCTCGAGGACGAAGCCTGAGCCGCGCCGGTCACGGGCCGGCGCGCCCGGCTAGGCTGCCGTGGCGGCTCGCGAAGGCGCGGGTGAACTCGGCGCCGAACAGGAAGATCTGCGCCGAGTAGTAGACCCAGAGCAGCACGATCACCAGGGCACCCGCGGCGCCGTAGGACGACGCAACCTGGCTGCTGCCGATATAGATGCCGATCACCGTCTTGCCGACGGTGAACAGGAAGGCGGTCGCCAAGGCGCCGATCCAGACGTCGTACCACTCTATCGAGCGGTCGGGCAGCACCTTGTAGATCGCCGCAAACAGCACGGTGACCATGCCGAACGAGAGCCCGAAATTGACCAGCCGCAGCAGCAGCCGGACATCGGGCAGCACCCGCTGCAGCACGTCGCCGAGTGCGGTGATGCCGGCGCTGGCGGCGAGCGAGACCATCAGTAGGAAGCCCAGCGTGGCGACCAGCCCCAGGCTCGCGGCGCGCGCCCGCACCAGGCGCGAGACCGTCGAGCTCGCCGGATCGGGCTTGACCTTCCAGATCACGTTGAGCGCCGTCTGCATCTCGCCGAACACGCCGGTGGCGGTGAGCAGCAGCGTGCCGATGCCGAGCAGGGTCGCCAGCACGCCGCTGTCCTTGCTTCGGGCCGAGGCGATCATGGCCTGGACCGCCTCGGCGCCGTCACGGCCCATCATGCCCTGCAGCTCGCCCGCGATCGCGCCGCGCGCCGCTTCCGCCCCGTAGACGAGGCCCGCCATGGCGATGACGATCACCAGCACCGGCGCGATCGAGAAGATCGTGTAGTAGGCGATGGCGGCACCGCGCGAGAGCGCGTCGTCCTCGATGTAGCCGGCCACGCTGTTCTTGAGCAGCACCCAGGTCGCTCGCAGCATGCCGGCCCCTCGTCGCGTCGATCTGGAACGGCAACGGCACCGTAGGCGCCGGGTTGCGGCAGGCGCGCCCGCCGAGGCTTACCTCGCGCACCGGTTCATCGTAATCTGCCCCGGTGACGCCTCCCTCCTCAGGTGCAGGAATAGCGTGATGACATTCGCATCTTCCGCCCTCCGGCCTCGCCTCGTCGCGATCGCGCTCGTAGCGGCCATGGCCGCATCGCCGCTCGCAGCGGCGGCGCAGACCGCGGAGAGCGCGGCCGGTACAGCTCCGAGCCAGGCGCTGTCGAGGCCGCCGAACACGGCACCGATCAACCAGCCGGGCGCCATGCGCGAGGCCTACGCGCATCGAGCGGCGAAGCTGCGGCCGCAGCACCACGCCGCACCGGCGGCCTCGTCGCAGTCGGGCAGCTCCGGTAAGGCGCCGCACTGAAGCGGGCGGCCTCCAGGCCGCCCGGACACGCCGCGCCGGCTACTGGGCGGTCTCCGACTCCAGCTCCGAGCCGCCCTCGTCGCCGTCGCTCTCGCTGGGCGTGCTGCTTGCCGCCGCCTCCACGTAGTCGAAGGCGAGCTTGCCGTCGCGCAGGCTCACCTTGACCGCGCCGCCCTTGACCAGCCGCCCGAAGAGCAACTCCTCGGCCAGCGGCTTCTTGATGTGCTCCTGGATCACGCGGGCCAGCGGCCGGGCCCCATAGAGACGGTCGTAGCCGCGTTCGGCCAGCCACTCCTTGGCCGCCGAGGAGAGCTCGATGGTGACGTTGCGGTCGGCGAGCTGCGCCTCGAGCTGGAGGACGAACTTCTCCACGACCTGCGCCACGATCTCGGGCGTGAGGCCGGCGAAGGCGATGGTCGCGTCCAGCCGGTTGCGGAACTCCGGCGTGAACATGCGCTTGATCGCCTCCTCGTCCTCGCCCGAGCGGCTGTCACGGCCGAAACCGATCGCCTCGCGGGTGAGGTCGGCGGCACCGGCGTTGGTGGTCATGATCAGGATGACGTTGCGGAAATCGACCGTCTTGCCGTTGTGGTCGGTGAGCTTGCCGTGATCCATCACCTGCAGCAGGATGTTGTAGAGGTCCTGGTGCGCCTTCTCGATCTCGTCGAGCAGCAGCACCGCGTGCGGATGCTGGTCGATCGCGTCGGTGAGCAGGCCGCCCTGGTCGAAGCCGACATAGCCCGGCGGGGCGCCGATCAGCCGCGAGATGCTGTGCCGCTCCATGTACTCCGACATGTCGAAGCGGATCAGCTCGATGCCCAGGGTGGAGGCGAGCTGCTTGGCCACCTCGGTCTTGCCGACGCCGGTCGGGCCGGAGAACAGGTAGTTGCCGATCGGCTTCTCGGCGTCGCGCAGCCCGGCACGCGACAGCTTGATCGCCGCCGACAGCGCCTCGATCGCGCGGTCCTGGCCGAACACCATCGCCTTGAGGTCGCGCTCCAGCGAGCGCAGGGTCTCTTTGTCGTCGGCGGACACGCTCTTGGGCGGGATGCGGGCGATCTTGGCGACGATCTCCTCGACGTCGCGCAGCGTCACCGTCTTGCGACGCTTGCCCTCGGGCAGCAGCATGCGCGAGGCACCGACCTCGTCGATCACGTCGATCGCCTTGTCGGGCAGCTTGCGGTCGTGGATGTACTTGGCCGCGAGCTCGACCGAGGCGCGTATCGCCTCCTCGGTGTAGCGCACCTTGTGGTGCTTCTCGTAGTTCGCCTTCAGCCCGCGCAGGATCTTGACCGCGTCCTCGACCGAGGGCTCGTTGACGTCGATCTTCTGGAACCGGCGCACCAGGGCGCGGTCCTTCTCGAAGTAGTTGCGGAACTCCTTGTAGGTGGTCGAGCCGATGCAGCGCAGCGTGCCCTGCGCCAGCGCCGGCTTGAGCAGGTTGGAGGCGTCCATCGCTCCGCCGGAGGTGGCGCCGGCGCCGATCACGGTGTGGATCTCGTCGATGAACAGGATGCCGCCCGGGTTGTTCTCGAGCTCGGTGACCACCGCCTTCAGCCGCTCCTCGAAGTCGCCGCGATAGCGGGTGCCGGCGAGCAGCGCGCCCATGTCGAGGGCGTAGATGGTCGACTTGGCCAGCACCTCGGGCACGTCGCCCTCGACGATGCGCTTGGCCAGCCCCTCGGCGATGGCGGTCTTGCCGACGCCGGGGTCGCCCACGTAGAGCGGATTGTTCTTGGTGCGCCGGCAGAGGATCTGGATGGTGCGCTCGATCTCCTGGTCGCGGCCGATCAGCGGGTCGATCTTGCCGGCCTGCGCCTTCTTGTTGAGGTTGACGCAGTAGGCCGAAAGCCCGTCCTGGTTCTTGCCGGTGCGGCCGCGCTCCTCGCGCTCCTCGGATCCCTCGTTGTTGGGAGCGCCCGCCACCGGCCGCTGGGTGGCGCGTCCCGGCGCCTTGGCGATGCCGTGCGAGATGAAGTTGACGGCGTCCAGACGAGTCATGTCCTGCAGCTGCAGGAAATAGACCGCGTGGCTCTCGCGCTCGGAGAACAGCGCCACCAGCACGTTGGCGCCGGTCACCTCGTCGCGGCCGGAGGACTGCACGTGGATCGCGGCCCGCTGCACCACGCGCTGGAACGCCGCCGTGGGCTTCGGCTCGGTGGCGCGGTCGGAGGCGAGGCCGGCGAGGTCCTTGTCGAGGAACTCGGTCAGGTCGGTGCGGATCTTGTCCAGATCGACGCCGCAGGCGCGCAGCACGGTGGCGGCGTCGCCGTCATCGACGAGACCCAGCAGCAGGTGCTCCAGCGTCGCGTATTCGTGCCGGCGCTCGCCGGCGAGCGAGAGGGCGCGGTGGAGCGTCTGTTCGAGGTTGCGGGACAACATGGATGACGCTCCTTCGATCAGGCCGAGCCGACGGCTCCCGGAGGAGATGGTCCTGACGCCGGTTCAGGAAGCATCTTTGGGGGCTTTCGCGGTGAAGGCCAGAGAAAACGCGCCCGTGAACGCGGGCGTGTCCGGCGATATGGGAAGCATCAGCTTCTTCGTGAAGGGTCCCGGGCGGACGATCAGTCCTTCTCGATCGTGCATTGCAGCGGGTGCTGGTTCTGTCGCGCCAGATCCATCACCTGGGTGACCTTGGTCTCCGCCACCTCGTAGGTGAACACGCCGCAGACGCCGACGCCGCGCTTGTGCACGTGCAGCATGATGCGCGTGGCCTCGTCGCGATTCTTCTGGAAGAAGCGCTCCAGCACGTGCACGACGAACTCCATCGGCGTGTAGTCGTCGTTGAGCATCAGAACCTTGTACATCGCGGGCTTGCGCGTGCGCGGCCGCGCCTTGACCACCACGCCGGTGTTGGGGCCGGTGTTGGGATCGTCTCCCGAGCCGCCAGGGTTGGCCGGCCCGGGCGGTCCGCTCTTGTCGGGATCGCTCATGATGGCGCGGAGATGGGGTATCGCGGCCGGTTGCGCAAGCGCGTGCGTGGTCGCGCCGAAGCGGACTCGCGCAGGGGTTCGGTGGGCGGCGTCGGCATCATGCGAGCCTAGCCGATGCCAGGACCGGCGTGGAAGCGTCGCCGTCCCCCGCACGCACCGCGCGCCAGGGAAGCGTCACCGCCCGCCGCACGCACCGCGCGCGCCAGGGAAGCGTCACCGTCCGCCGCACGCACCGCGTGCGGCAGGAGCGCTGCGGCCACAGTTCAGCAAAACCGTTCCAAGTCCTTAACATTGGACGAGAATTGTCTGGACGGCGTGATCGCGAAGTCGTTAGCGTGCCCTGATCACGCCAAAGCGAGGTCACCGCGCCGCGGGGGGTAACCGGATCGGCGGCAGCAAGGGGGTGCGTGACGCTCGCACCGAGGGTCCGCCGGAGGGGCGTGGGGGAGTTCGAGATGACTTCGGAACGGGTTGTTGCGGACGGCCGGCGCTCGCCGCGGCTGCTGATCGGTCTCGCGGCCTGCTGCGTGGCGAGCCTCGCCGCCAGGCCGGCGCAGGCGCAGTATGTCGGCCAGGTCAGCTCGTTCGTGATGGACGCGGGCACCGGCCAGGTGCTGCAGCAGTACAACCAGGACCTGCAGCGCTTTCCCGCCAGCCTGACCAAGCTGATGACGCTCTACCTCGCGTTCCAGGCGCTGCGCGACAACCACATCACGCTGGATCAGGCGGTTCCCGTCTCGGCCCACGCCGCCTCGATGGAGCCCTCCAAGCTCGGGCTGGTCCCGGGGACCTACATGACCGTCGAGCAGGCGGTCCTTGCGCTGGTCACCAAGTCGGCGAACGACGCCGCCTGCGCGCTGGGCGAGATGCTCGCCTCCGGCGACGAGCATCGCTTCGGCCAGCTGATGACCCAGCAGGCGCGCCTGATGGGGATGAGCAACACCACCTTCCGCAACGCCTCAGGCCTGCCCGATCCCGAGCAGGTCTCCACCGCACGCGACTTCGCGCTGCTGGCCCGACACCTGATCCGCGACTTCCCCGACCAGTATCGTTATTTCGCGGTGCCGGCCTTCATGTTCCACGGCCGCACGATCGGCAACCACGACCCGATGCTGCGCTTCTACCCGGGTGCCGACGGCCTGAAGACCGGCTACACGGCCGATGCCGGGCACAACCTGGTCTCCTCTGCCGTGCGCGGCAACGTGCGCCTGATCGGCGTGCTGCTCGGCGCCCGCAGCAACCCTCAGCGCAACGCGATGATGGCCAACCTGCTCGATGCCGGGTTCCAGCAGGAGGGTGTGCCGATCATGACGCGCCCGGCGCCGCGTGCGCCCGGCCGCCACGGCCACGCGATGACGCTGGTCTCCGACGACGCGGGTTCCGCCTCGGCCGCCGAGCCGGTCTGGCACGGCCGGCATCGTGCGCGTCACGGCGGCCTGCGCCTGCGCGCGCTGCACCTGACCGTCGCCACCGTCCATGTCGAGCGTGGCGTCGAGCGAGGCGGGCACCTGATGCATTTCGCCGGCGCGCGGCTCCGGCGCGTGCTGGCGCACCTGCGTCACCCGGTCCGCATCCGGCTGACCAGCGCCGCCGGCGCCGCGCGCGATCAGGACGCCTGAGCCGCTGGGGCACCCGCCGCGCCCTTGCTTTACCGCAACCGGCCACTCATTTTCCTCCACGATGCAGCCGAATGAGGCGCAGGAGGGCATGCCATGGACGGTGAGACGGACGGCAGGCATATCATCCTGCATCCGATCGAGCATTTCGAAGGAATGCGCGCCGCCGGACGGCTCGCGGCACTCACCCTCGACATGATCGCGCCGCACGTCCGCCACGGCGTCACCACCGCAGAGCTCGACCGGCTGATCCACGAGTTCACCCTCGATCACGGCGCGATACCGGCCACCCTGAACTATCGCGGCTACCCCAAGTCCTGCTGCATCTCGATCAACCACGTCGTCTGCCACGGCATCCCCGGCGAGCGCCGGCTGCAGGAGGGCGACATCCTCAACATCGACGTCACCTCGATCCTCGATGGCTGGTTCGGCGACAGCAGCCGCATGTACGTGGTCGACCCGATCCCGCGTCGCGCCGCGATGCTGATCGAGGTGACCTACGAGGCGCTGCAGCGCGGCCTCGCCGCGATCCGTCCGGGCCGCACGCTCGGCGACCTCGGTCACGCCATACAGGGCTTCGTCGAGCAGCAGCGCTTCTCGGTGGTGCGCGACTTCTGCGGTCACGGCATCGGCCAGCGCTTCCACGAGGCGCCCAACATCCTGCATTTCGGCAAGCCCGGGCACGGCACGGTGCTTGCCCCCGGCATGTTCTTCACCATCGAGCCGATGGTGAACGCCGGCCGGCCCGACGTGAAGATCCTCGACGACGGCTGGACAGCCGTCACCCGCGACCGCAGCCTGTCGGCTCAGTTCGAGCACATGGTCGGCGTCACGGAGGACGGATGCGAGATCTTCACCCTTTCACCGGCAGGTCTGCACAAGCCGCCGTATCGCCAGGCCGCCTGAGCCGCCCGGGCAGGGCCGTGGGCGTCTCCCGCCTGGCGGGACTGCTGCTGTCCTGCTGCCTGCTCGGACAGGAGTCGCGCGCGGCCGACCCGCTCGCGGTGGCGGGGGCGGCGCAGGCGGCCGATGC